>JBMOHI010000127.1:0-5994 GCA_049317925.1 Terrimicrobiaceae bacterium | reverse complement strand
TGGTGATCTGGGCGGTGTTCTTGACCGACTTGATGCGCCGGCGGATGTCGCGGAGGCTGGCCATGGACTATCGGAACGTGATTTTGAATTCCTCGAGGGCGGCGGTGAGTTCCTTCTCGACCTCTTCGTCGATCTGTTTCTTGGCGAGAATTTTGTCGAGCAGCGCCTCTTTGCGGGTGGTGAGATACTCCTGGAGTTTGTTCTGGAATTCCTTCACGCGCTCGACCGGGATCGGATCGAGGTAGCCTTTTTGCATGGTCCAGAGGATCGCGGTCTGGAGCTGCACCGGCAGGGGCTGATACTGCGGCTGTTTGAAGAGCTCCACGATGCGGGCGCCGCGGTCGAGGGTGGCCTTGGTGCGGGCGTCGAGGTCGGACCCGAACTGCGCGAAAGCGGCCAGTTCGCGATATTGGGCCAAGTCGCCCTTGATCTTGCCGGCAACCTGTTTGATGGCCTTAATCTGCGCGGCGGAACCGACGCGGGAGACCGACAGACCCACCGAGATGGCGGGACGGATGCCTTGGTAGAACAGATCGGTTTCCAGATAGATCTGACCATCAGTGATCGAGATCACGTTGGTCGGAATGTAGGCCGAAACGTCGCCAGCCTGCGTTTCAATGATGGGCAGGGCGGTCAGGGAACCGTTGCCGTATTTTTCACCGACGCGGGCCGAACGTTCCAACAGACGGCTGTGCAGATAGAAAACGTCGCCCGGATAGGCTTCGCGGCCGGAAGGACGCTTGAGCAGGAGCGAGACCTGACGATAGGCGGCGGCGTGTTTGGTGAGATCGTCAAAAACGATGAGCGCGTCCTGGCCGTTGTCCATGAACCACTCGCCGATGGCGGCACCAGCGAAGGGCGCGATGTATTGGTTCGTGGCACTGTCCGAGGCGGAGGAGGCCACGATGACGGTGTATTTAAGGGCATCGTTCTCTTCCAAAACGCCGATGACACGGGCGATGTTCGCATTCTTCTGACCAACGGCGACGTAGATGGAGTAAAGCGGGCGGAAACTCGGATCACCACTTTCCTCGCCAGCCTTGTTGGCCTTGGCCTGATTGAGGATGGTATCAATCGCAATCGTGGTCTTGCCGGTGGCGCGGTCGCCAATGATCAGTTCGCGCTGTCCGCGGCCAATCGGAATCATGGCGTCAATGGCCATAATGCCGGTCTGCACCGGCTGGGTGACGCTTTTGCGGCGGATGATGCCGGGGGCGAGTTTTTCGACCGGATAGAATTCCTTGGAATCAATCGGCCCCTTGCCATCGAGCGGAACCCCGAGAGCGTCCACCACGCGGCCCAGCAATCCCTTGCCGACCGGAACCTGCAACAGTTTGCCGGTTGTTTTGACCTCGTCGCCTTCGCTGACCGCGGTGTAGTCGCCGAGAATAATGGCACCGACCTCGGTTTCTTCAAGGTTGAGAGCCAGACCGTAAAGGCCACCGGGGAACTCCAGCCGTTCGTTCAGCATCGCGTCGCTGAGACCTTCGATTTTGGCCACACCGTCGCCGACTTCGCGGACGGTGCCGACATTGGTTTTGGTGGTGGAGGCGCGTTGGATGCCGCCGATTTTTGCTTCGAGTTCTTGCAGGATGTTGCTCATGGATTGACCGGGTTAAAGTTGTTGGGAAAGTGCGGCGAGACGGCCGCTGACGCTGCCGTCCCAGACGTCGCTGCCGAGCTTGATGCGCAAGCCGCCCAGCAGTGCGGGGGTGGTGTGGAATTCGGCGGTGATGTCCGGGCCGAATTTGTGTTTGAGATTCGTTTCGATGTCCGACTTGGTGGCGGCGTCGAGAGCGGCCGCGCTTTCGACGATGGCATGGCGCTTGGCCAGTTCAAGGCGGATGAGGCGGGTGAACTCCTTGAGGATCTGCAGGAAGTCGCGCGGCTTTTCGTCGGCCAGGCGACCGGAGATCTCCGTGGCGCGGCTCGCGTCCACATGGCCGTCCACCAGGCTGAGTTTGAACAACTCGCGGGCGGTGCGGCGGGATTCCCTGCTGATTTTCATGGTCGTTTAGACGAACTAGGCGGCGAGTTGCTTCGCCGTTTCCTCGGAGAGGCGTTTCTGATCCTCGGGGGTGATGACCTTGCCCACGACTTGCGCGGTGGTGCTGACGACAAGATCAACCATTTCTTTCTTCACTTCAGCCACCATTTTGCTGCGTTCCTGGGTGATGGTTTCCTTGGCTTTGGCGATCACGCCCTCGGCATCCTTGATGGCTTGCTGGATTTGTTTCTGCGTGTGGGCGTCGCTGCTGGCGCGGGCGTCCTCGATCAGCTTGGTAGCTTCGTCGCTGGCCTTGCGGATAGCCTCTTGGTAGCGCAATTCCGCCTCGGCGAGCTGTTTCTTGATTTTCTCCGCATTGAGCTGGCCTTCCTCGATCCGGCGGCGGCGTTCGTTCAGCACCGCCAGAATGGGACCGAAGGCGTAGGTTTTCAAAACCCAATAGACGGTCAAAAAGAGAATGATCTGGGCGATGAACTTGCCCCAGGAAACTCCGAAAGTTGAAAAAATCTCCATAATATCAAATTGCAGCGGACGATGATCGTCCAGGGATTGCCGTCGCCCGGCAATCCCCGGTTGAGATCATTATTTGCCCAGAAGGTTCATGATCAGGGCGTAGATGGCGATAGCTTCCGCCAGCGCCATGCCCAGAATGGCCAGGGGCAGGATCTTGCCGAAAGCGCCGGGATTGCGACCGACGGCTTCGACCGCTTTGGCTCCGATGAGGCCGATGCCGATGGCGGCACCCATGCCGGCGACGGCAAGGGGAAGGCTTCCGGAAACGCCGGTGGCGGCGACCGCATCAGCGGCAAGGAGGAGTGGAGTTGTCATGTGTTTTGTTTGGTTTGTTGTTATTTCCGCCGCCCGCAGTCTTGCCACGGTCCCGGCAGGAAAAGTGGTTAAATCAGTGGTGTTCCTCCCCTTCGTCGTGGGTGGTGGAGAGTTGGATATACACGGCGCAAAGCAGAACAAAAACCATCGCCTGCAAGAGACCCACGAGCAGTTCCAGGAAGTAAAACGGAATCGGAATGGTCACGCTGATGATGGCCGAGATCCAATCCGGCACGCCGAGAGTTTGGCCCAGCGTGATCATGGTCGTGAGCAGATTCTCACCGGCAAAAATGTTTCCGAAGAGACGCAGGGAAAGCGACACCGGACGGAATCCGATCGAGACAATTTCAATGATGCCGACAAAGAAAAAAATCGGTGCAAGGAGAGCGGCCATCAGGCCTGTCATCCCGCCTTTGACCCCGAACTCGTGTTTCAAGAAGCCCCACACGCCCACCTCGGTGACGGTCCAATACAGCCAGAACCCCATAAAGATCACCGCCATCCCGAGGGTCATGTTCAAATCCGCAGTGGTCGGCCGCAGGATCGGAACATCCACATGGGGAATGTATCGGAACGAACCAGTCACCTCACCCCACCCGATGGAGCCGACCCCGGGCAGGAGTCCGAACCAGTTGGCCGTGAGAATGAAAATGAAAAGCGTCGCGAGCAGGCTGAAAACCTTGGTCACCATGTGCTTTCCCACGATGCCTTCCAGCGTGTCATAGAGAATCACCATGACGGCCTCGAACATATTCTGGGACGGACCGGGAATGATCTCCAATCTCCGTGTGGCCTGGCGCGCAAGGTAGACGATGGTCGCCACCACGATGAAGGTCGCCACGATCGAATTCGTGAGCCACTCCAGATACGAAACCCCAAGATGATCGTGGCTGAAATTCGGGGCATTCAGCGTCAGACCTGCGGCGATAATGGAATACGGAAACATGGGAGAGTTCTCTGCGCACAGCCAATAGCAAACCACCCGTTGTCGGTGTCAAGCATTCGACTGCGGGTGTTTTGCCGGGGACGGCGAAAAATCTACTTTTCCACAACGCAAACCCGTCACGCAAGCCCTATTTGTGAAAAAATTCACAAGGCCCGCGAGGACGAGGCTCACGCGTCGCGCAAACGCGTCAATTCCGCCAGTTGCCCCTGGCTCACGAGGCCCACGATCTGGCCGGACGCATTGACCACGGCGAGGACCGGCTCGGCCAGCCGCTGCATCAATTCCAAGGCCTCCTCCAGGGCCGTTTCCGGATGAACCACCGGAAGTTGCCGCGCCACGCCATTGGCCGGGGATTGCGCAGGGAGTTCGCGGGCAGCCTGGAGCAGTTCGTCCCGCGTGGCCAGTCCGCGCAATTGCAGGGACGGGTCCACCAGCGGAAAAATGCTTTGGTCATTGCCGGACAAAAGCGCCGCCACATCACCGGCCCGCAGCGACGCCGGCAGGGTGTGAAATCGCGTGATCATGGCCTGCCCCACCCGCACGTCCAGCACCTGGGCGCGCATTTTGGCATAGGCCAGTTCCTGTTGCGCACCCAGGAAAACGAACGCGGCAATGAAGATCAGCATGTAGTTTGTGGTCATGAACGCCGCCACCCCGAAAAGCACGGCGATCACCTGACCAACTCGCGCCGCGATCAAAGTCGCCGTGGCATGACGCATTTGCGTGGCCAGGAGCGCCCGCAGAACCCGCCCGCCGTCCATCGGAAAAGCCGGAATCATGTTAAACGCAATGAGCAACGCGTTGACAAAAAACAGATTCACCAGCAAACCGCCGCCGGATTTTTCCGATCCCATCAACTCCTGCCCATTCGGGATGCCGCCGATGAAGACGGCGATGATCAACGCAATCACGACATTCACCGCCGGGCCCGCCAGCGCGATGATCAGTTCCTGCCAAGGCGACGACGGCATCCGCTCAAGCCGCGCCACCCCGCCGATCGGCAGAAGCGTGATATCCGGCGTGCGGATACCAAAGGCCCGCGCTGCAAAGGCATGACCGAATTCATGCAGCAGCACACAAAGGAAAAGCAGAAGGATGAAAACACTCCCGTCAATCGCCGCCTTCGTCCCGCCCGCCGCGTAGTCCGTGAAGGCGTAAAAAGCCAACAGGATGAGAAACGTGAAATGCACACGCACTTCGATTCCCGCGACGGTTGCAATTCGATAAGACCCTTTCACGCCCCGGAACCATCGCGAATCGCGTCAGCGGCGCAAGTGTTTTTGAGATGCCTTGCCCGGTGGAATCCCCTATGCCTCGGTGCAACCATGGAAGCTCAGCCTGATGCCGGGTCAAGGCAATGCGATGTGCGGGAATGCCTCGCTGTTTATCGCAATTCCTTCACCCCGCCCCTCGCCGCCATCGTCGATCCCCGCGTTCCGCGCATCATTCCCTATGACGGTGCCGCGCTGGCCAAGACCCTGCGCGAACTGGCCAACGAGGTCGCCACCCAGCCCGCGCCCACGGCGCTGTGTCTGGTGGTTTTCGAACTGGACGATCCCGGCCGCCGGCTTTTGCGGTTTGAGATTCCCGGCACCCTCCTCGGCTTCACCATCCCGTTCTCGCCCGACGCACCGGTTCCCGCGGATCCCGCCGATGTTCCGGCCCAGCCCCTCGCCATCCTTGTCGCCGAGGACAACCCCACCAACCAGCAACTCGCCATCGAATGCCTCCACGCCCTCGGCAGCGAATGCCAGATCGCGGCCGACGGAACCGCCGCCGTGGAAGCCGCCCGGCAGCGGCGCTATGACGTCATTTTTATGGACATCCACATGCCCCACATGGACGGGCTGACCGCCACCCGCGCCATCCGCCGCCTGCCGGAGGGCGCGCATCCCTACATTGCCGCCCTCACCGCCTACGCCATGCCCGGCGACAAAACCCGCGCGTTCGAGGCCGGGATGGACGACTACATCACCAAACCCTGCCGCCTCGATAACCTCGCCGCCGTGCTCAAAAAAACCCGCGCCCGCAAGTTTTAGATTTTCGATTCCCGGTTTTCGAATGTAATACACCCGTTCGTCTTCCGATTCGCCATTCCTGCGCCAATCGAAAATCGAAAATCCTCAATCGAAATTCCCATGCCTTCTCCAATTCTCAAAGTCCTCGTCGCCGACCCTATCTCCCAACGCGGTGTCGAGGAACTCGCCGCCGG
>JBMOHI010000126.1:0-5999 GCA_049317925.1 Terrimicrobiaceae bacterium | reverse complement strand
ACGATGAGGGTGTTGTGGGCGTCGCGCAATTTGATCAGCACTTCCAGCAGTTTGTGAATGTCCGCAAAATGAAGTCCGGTCGTAGGCTCGTCGAGAAGATAGATGGTGCGGCCGGTGGCCCGCTTGGCCAGTTCCGACGCGAGCTTGAGCCGCTGGGCTTCGCCGCCGGAGAGGGTGGTGGCCGACTGACCCAACCGCAAATACCCCAGCCCCACATCCTGCAAGGTTTCCAGCTTGGAGGAGAGCGACGGAATGTTGCGGAAAAATCGCGCCGCATCGTCCACCGTCATGTCCAGCACGTCGGCGATGTTTTTCCCCTTGTAGGTGATTTCCAGGGTTTCGCGGTTGTAGCGTTTACCGCGACAGACTTCGCACTCCACGTACACATCAGCCAGAAAATGCATCTCGATCTTGATGAAACCGTCGCCCTGACAGTGCTCGCAGCGCCCGCCTTTGGCATTGAAAGAAAACCGGCTGGCATCATAGCCCCTCACCCGGGCTCCGGGTAACTCGCTGAACAAATCCCGGATCGGACCCAGCGCGCCCGAATAGGTCGCGGGATTTGACCGCGGTGTGCGGCCCACCGGCGATTGATCGATCACGATGATCTTGTCGAATTGCTCAATACCGACGATGCGGTCATGCGCACCGGGACGATCTTTGGCGCGATTCAAGTCACGCGCCAGCGCCGCATGCAGGATGTCATTTACCAACGTGGACTTCCCACTGCCCGACACACCGGTCACACAGGTCAGGCAGCCGACGGGAAAAGCCGCGGTGATATTTTTGAGATTGTTCTCCCGCGCCCCGAAAACGGTCAGCCAGCCGTCGCCGATTTCGCCGGTCTGCTTGCGCGCCTGACGCGGCGGAACGCGATGGCGGGGGACGGAAATCTTCAGCGACTTTTTCAGATACTGCGCGGTGAGAGAGTCCTCGCTTTGCAGGATGTCCGCCAAAGAACCCTGAGCTACGATCTTTCCGCCACGCGGCCCGGCGCCGGGTCCGAGATCGAGAATGTGATCGGCCGCCCGAATGGTGTCCTCGTCGTGCTCGACCACAATGACCGAGTTGCCCAAATCGCGCAGCGAACGCAGCGTTCCGATCAGACGGTCATTGTCCCGCTGGTGCAATCCGATGCTGGGTTCGTCGAGCACGTAGAGCACCCCGGCCAGACCGGAGCCAATTTGTGTGGCCAGCCGGATGCGCTGCGCCTCCCCGCCGCTCAGGGTTCCGCTTTCGCGGCTGAGTTGCAGATAGTCGAGACCGACCTCATTCAGAAATCGCAACCTCTGGTTGATCTCGCGCAAGACGTCGTGAACGATTTCCTTTTCCGAATTTCCCAAGGCAAAAGAACGCGTCAGACTCTCCGCATCCACAATCGAGAGTTCGCAGAATTGGTTGATGTTGTAAGCCCGTCCGCTGACATCAGAAACCGTCACGGCCAGAATCTCGGGCCGCAAACGCGCCCCCTGACAAACCCCGCAAAGCCGGCGTCCTTGGAACCCCCGCAGCCGCTTTTTGGTGAACTCGCTCTCGCTCGTTTCGTACAGGCGCTGCATCTGCGCGATCAATCCCTCGAACGGACGGGAAACTTTCTTCTCCGCCGAGACCTGCACGGTCACCGCACGGTCCCCGGTGCCGTAGAAGAGCAGCGACCTGAAATTCTCCGGCAACTCGCTAAAGGGAACATCGGTTCTCACCGGCGTATCAGCGCGCAGCCCTTCCAGAATCCAGGCGTAGAACTGCCGCATGCGCTTCTGGCCGACCCGCCACGGCTTAATCGCGCCCTGCGCCAGGGTCTTGGCACCATCCACCATCAACTCCGGATCGAAAAACAACTCCGTGCCGATGCCATGACAGGCCGGACAGGCTCCATGGTGGCTGTTGAAGGAAAAATGCTTCGGGGTGAGCTTCGGCATGCTGAAGCCGGTGGTGGGATTGGAGTAATCGGTGGAGAACTTTTGCTCTTGCCAGTCCTTTGCCTCGGGTTCCAATCGACTGACCGCGATTTTTCCCACGCCCCATCTCAGTGCGGTTTCAATCGAATCCGCCAGTCTCTGTCCGACTCCCTCGCGCACGACCAACCGATCGACCACGGCTTCGATGGTATGCCGGCTGGCCTTGGCCAACTTGGGAGCTTCGGGTCCGCCCAGTTCAACCACCTTGCCGTCAATTCGCAGCCGCACAAATCCCTCCCGCTTGGCCTTCTCGATCACGTCACGGAACTCCCCGGTCTGAGCCACGACCAGCGGAGCCAGCACCATGAGTTTGGAACCCTCGGGCCAGGACAAAACCGCATCCGCAATCTGCTGCGGCGTCTGACGCACCACCGGCTCCCCGGTCACCGGATCGTGAGGACGTCCCACGGCGGCAAAAAACAGCCGCAGGTAATCATAAATCTCCGTCGTGGTCGCGATGGTCGAACGCGGATTGGCCCCGGAAGTCCGCTGCTCGATGGCAATGGCCGGGGAGAGTCCTTCGATGTAATCCACATCCGGCTTCTGCATTTGATCGAGAAACTGCCGGGCATAAGCCGAAAGACTCTCCACGTATTTGCGCTGCCCCTCGGCATAGAGGGTGTCAAACGCCAGGGAGGATTTCCCCGATCCGCTCAGCCCGGTAACCACCACCAGCTTGTTGCGGGGGATTTCGACATCAAGATTCTGCAGGTTGTGCTGACGCGCCCCCTTGATGCGAATGACTGAGTGGTTATTCATCGAAAACCGTCATGCGGTGAATCGAGGAGAATATCACAGAACCAGCCAAAGAGAAAGCAGCTTCCAGCTTTGGGAGAACAGCGCGCCCGGCAGCAAACCATTGGAGGGCAACGCTTCGTCGTTGCCCACTATTTGCCTTTGTCCAGATTTCCTGCAAAGACATGTGGGAAATGACAAAGCATTTCCCTCCAGATTCAGGTCGGAAACACCCAGCCCATTTCCCTACAGTCGAGGCCTTCAATCGCAGCACCGCCATCTTCGTCACGGTCTGCACCGAAAAGCGCAACCCCCTGCTCGCCCGCCCGCAAATCCACGAACTCCTCCGCGCCATCTGGCACGAAATCAACGACTGGCTCGTCGGGGACTACATCCTTATGCCCGACCACCTGCATTTCCTATGCGTCCCCGCCTCTCACGAATCGCCGGCCCTCGCGCGCTGGATTAAATACTGGAAATCCGTAGCCTCGCGCCGCTGGCCTTTTCCCGACGAACAACCTGTCTGGCAAAACGATTTCTGGGACACCCAACTCCGCGACCGTGAACACCACTCTGCGAAATGGGACTACATCCGCAACAACCCCGTCCGTCACAAACTCTGCGCTGAGGCTGAGGACTGGAAATTCCAGGGGCAAATCCACGACTTAGCCTGGCACGACTGAGTGGAGGGCAATGCTTCGTCATTGCCTATGATAAGTGGGAAATGACAAAGCATTTCCCTCCAGAGACAAGGCGAGACCACGCTGAGCGCGGCATTCAACGCCGGACTTCCCACCCGGCACGAGCTTTCCCGTTAAACCGACCGGCGACGCTTGACGCGGAGCTGAGCGAGAGACTTGAGCAGCGAGGCCTGAACATTGGCGAGACCCTCTTCGTCCAGATGCTCTTCCTTCATGGCGGCCTCGGCCCGGCGAATGGCCTCTTCAGCGGCCGACTCATCGATGTCACTCTCCGGCACGGCCATGTCGGTGAGAACGGAAACCGTTTCGCCCGTCACTTCAACAAAGCCCTCGCCCACGGCCAGGCGGGTCTCCTGACCGTTTTTCGTGATGCGCAACTCTCCCGGCAGCAATTGGGTCATCAAGGCCACGTGCTGCGGCAAAATGCCTAGTTCGCCATCCACTCCCGGGATGACCACCGATTCCACATCATCGGAAAAGGTTTTGGTCTCGGGAGTGACGATTTCGAGTCGGAGAGTGGCCATGGTGATTTCGGTGAATCAGGAGCAGCAATTCGCTACTCTTTGATCATTTCGATGCCGCCCTTCATGTAGAAATTACCCTCAGGCACGTCGTCGTGTTTGCCGTCGAGGATTTCTTTGAAGCCGCGGATCGTTTCGGCGATGGAAACATACTGGCCAGGGGTGCCGGTGAAGATTTCCGCCACGTGGAAGGGCTGCGAGAGAAAGCGCTGGATTTTGCGGGCGCGGAAGACGGTGAGTTTGTCTTCGGGCGACAGTTCGTCCATGCCGAGAATCGCGATGATGTCCTGCAACTCCTTGTAGCGTTGCAAAACCTTCTGCACGCCGCGGGCCACCGCGTAGTGTTCTTCGCCCACGATTTCGGCGGAGAGCGCCTTCGAGGTCGAGGCCAGCGGATCAACCGCGGGATAGATGCCCAACTCGGCAATGGAACGCTCGAGCACGAGGGTCGAATCAAGGTGCGCGAAGGTGTTGGCAGGCGCGGGATCGGTCAAATCGTCCGCCGGCACATACACCGCCTGCACGGAGGTGATGGAACCCTTGGTGGTCGAGGTGATGCGTTCCTGCAGGTCGCCCATTTCGGCGGCCAAGGTGGGCTGATATCCCACCGCGGACGGCGTGCGGCCGAGAAGCGCGGACACTTCGGCGCCGGCTTGGGAGAAACGGAACACGTTGTCCACGAAGAGCAACACGTCCTGATTTTTCTCGTCACGGAAGTATTCGGCCATGGAAAGCGCGGTCAGCGCGACGCGGAGACGGGCACCGGGAGGCTCGTTCATCTGGCCGTAAACCAGGGCCACCTTGGACTTGGTGAGATCGTCCTGGACGATAACGCCGGCCTCGCTCATTTCGTGATAAAGGTCATTGCCCTCACGGGTGCGCTCGCCCACCCCGGCGAAAACGGAGTACCCGCCGTGCGCCTTGGCGATGTTGTTGATGAGTTCGAGAATAACGACCGTCTTGCCCACGCCCGCACCACCGAACGCACCGGCCTTGCCGCCCTTGATGAAGGGACAGATCAGATCGATGACCTTGATGCCGGTCTCGAGGATGGACGCCTTGGTGTCCTGCTCGGAAAGCGGAGGAGCGTGGCGGTGAATTGGATACTTCTTCGTGAAGGTGACCGGACCGCGTTCGTCGGTCGGTTCGCCCACGACGTTGAAGATGCGGCCGAGGATGCCCTCGCCGACGGGAACAGAAATCGGGGCGGCGGTGTTGAGCACTTCAGTGCCGCGCTTGAGCCCTTCGGTGCTGCTCATAGCGATGGCGCGGACCCAGCTTTCACCCAAATGCTGCTGGACTTCGAGCGTGACTTTGACCGGCTTGCCCTCCACTTCGAAGTTGATTTCCAGCGCGTCGTAGATTTTCGGCAGCGCGCCGTCTTTGGGATTGAATTCAACGTCCACAACGGGACCGATGACTTGGACGATTTTACCTTTGGTGCTCATGGTGATGATGGAGATTAGCCGAGCGCGAGTTGCGCGGTGGAGATTTCGAGAAGTTCCGTAGTGATAGCGGCCTGACGGGCCTTGTTGTATTCGAGGGTGAGATCCTTGACCAATTGCTTGGCGTTGTCCGTCGCGCTCTTCATCGCAACCATGCGGGCGCTGTGTTCCGAGGCGCGGGTGGCCAGCACCATCTGATACAAGGCATAATGGACGTAATACGGAACGATGGCGTCGAGAATGCTTTCGGCGCTGGGTTCAAAAAGAATGCCTCCCTCGGGTTCCGGAAGCGGCGATTCCTTGCCGACCAAACCGGCTTCTTCAAGGCTGGTGATTGGCAGCAGCGGGAGAGCAGTGGGCCTCTGAGTGAGGGTGTTGACGAAAAGCGGATACAGGACCGTGACCTTATCGACATCGTGGGCGAGGAATTTCTCGATGGCGAACTTCGAGATCGATTTGGTTTCGAGGAAACTCGGATGATCCTTGAGCGAAAAATCCGCAATCATGTTCCGCTTGGTCCGGGCCAGAAATTGCGTTCCCTTGCGTCCGACGGAAATGAACTGGGTCGTGGCGGTGTCGAAGTTCAACGCTTCGCGGAAAAGGTTCGTATTCAAGCCGCCGCAGAGGCCCTTGTCCGTG
>JBMOHI010000125.1:0-6017 GCA_049317925.1 Terrimicrobiaceae bacterium | reverse complement strand
CCAGACCTTCTCATTGCGAACGAGACGCTCTACCAACTGAGCTATACCCCCTTTTGCGGTCGGGAATTAATGTGTGAGTCTCCCCCCGGAAAATCAAGGGTTTCTTGGACGTCAGCCCTTCACTCCGCCAAGCTGGATGCCAGAGATGAGTTGCTTTTGCATCACCACAAAGAGAATGATAAGCGGGACGACATTCATGACGGTCGCGGCCATGATCAGTTCCGTTTGCTGGCCATACTGGCCCTGAAAACTCAACAGGCCGACCGGGATGGTGCGCATGGCGTCGTCCTTAACCATCACGAGGGGCCAGAAGAACGACTGGAAGTTGCCGAGAAATGTGAAAATGCCGAGGGCGATGAGTCCCGGGCGGGCCATTGGCAGGATGACGTCGAGGAAGACTTGGAGGTGGGTCGCGCCGTCAATCTCCGCCGCTTCGTCGTAGCTGCGCGGAATGCCGAGCATGAACTGCCGCAGCAGGAAGGTGCCGAATGCCGAGAACGCCGCGGGAATGATAAGGCCCTGGTAGGTGTTGACGAAGCTCAGCCCGACCATGATCTGATAATTGGGCAACATCGTCACCATGCCGGGAATCATCATGGTACCAAGGTAAAGGAGGAATACTTTGTCGCGTCCCGGCCATTGCAAGCGGGAGAAAGCATAGGCAGCCAGCGAACTGGTGAGCACTTGCAGCACGGTGACCCAGCTCGCGATGAAGATGCTGTTAAAGTACCATTTCGGGAAATCCAGATCCAGAAACTTGCCGGTGTAAGGGTCCGGCTTCTGGCGCAGGACGATGGCGTAGTTCTCGGGCTGGGGATTGCGAGGGACCATGCTCATTTCCTCCACCTCGTGGTGGGGCTTGATGCTGGTGCCAAGCATCCAGAGGAAGGGAATGGTCATGCTGATCGCGATAACGATCAGGCCGGCGTGTTTGGCGAGGGAGCGGAATTCCATGGCTATTCCGAGGCGCGGTTGCCGTACTTCCAGTTAAATAGTGTAACTGCCATGATGATGATGAAGAGCACCCAGGAAACTGCGGCCCCATAGCCGAGGTCGAGCCGCTCGAAGCCTTGGGTGTAAATGTAATAACTCAAGGTTGTGGTGACACCGGCGGGACCCCCCTCCGTCATCAGGCGGGCCTGTTCGAAACCACCCTGCAAGCCGCCAATAACGCCCATGACCACGATGAAAAACGTGGTGGGTGCGAGTTGGGGAAAAGTGATGAAACGGAAACGCTGCCAGCCATTGGCACCGTCGATGTCGGAGGCTTCATAAAGTTCCTGTGGGATGTTGGAGATGCCGGCAAGATAGAGGACCATATTATTCCCGCCGATGCCCGCCCAGATCCCCATGATCATAATGGCCTCACGGGCTCCCAAACCGAATCCGCCGTTATTGAAGTGATCCGGCAGCGGTAGAAACCCGAGCAGGGATTTGGTGCTGGTGAGCCATCCCGGAGGTTGGACGTCCCATCCCACCAGGTTGCCAAAAGCGACCAGGCTTTGATTGATGAGCCCGAAATTCGGGTTATAGAGCTGCATCCAGAGCAGAATCGTTCCGGCGCCCGCCGTGAAGTGCGGCAGATAGTAGAACGTGCGGTACCCGATGGAGCCGAAATAGATCCCGACGGAGGTGATCACCCCAAGCGCACCGAGAATGAGGGCGATCGTGCCGGAGCCGGTGAATACCAGGATGGCGCAAACCACTGCGGTGAAGACAGCGGATCCGATGGCCAGCCGGAACGCCGCGCGCGGTCCGCGAAAATCGAGCTTCTGGCTGAGAAACACGGCAAGGGCCAGTGAGCCGGCGATGCTGATGGGCATGCCGATGAGCAGGTAGAGCGTGTTATAGAAATAAAAATAGAAATTCGGATCCGAGAAAAGATCGATGTAGTTTTGGAATCCGATGAATTTCAGCGGAACGGAGGGCCGCAGGCTCCAAGTCGTGAAGCTGCCGAGGAGGCTGATGATGATCGGGCCGAGCGTAAAGACGAGGAAACCGGCGAGGTTCGGCGCCAGAAACAGCAGGGCGATGAAGATATTGCGGCGATGGGTGGGAGAAGTCATCAGAGAGCTTGGTAGGACGCTTCGCCGAAGCGTTCGATGTAGAGTTTTTTAAGGTTGGGATTCCGATCCAGATTGCGGCGCATGAGGGTCTTGAGTTCGTCTTCGGCAATCTTTAGCAGATCTTCCACCGGGATGTTCGGATCGCTTTCCATGCGGCTGATCTGGGCTCTCAACACGCGGTTGACGTCGCCGTTGAGGATAAAAGGGCTTTCACGCGGGGCGAAGCCGCTGGCCATGGCTGCTTCGGTCGTCTTTTGCAGTTCCGGGCGGGAGAGAGCAGGCGGGCCGGGATCCACGCCCAGGTTTGCAAATTCAGGGTTGCCGGGAAGCCAGTCGGCGCTTTCGTTGAGCAGCTTCGAGTACGTCGGTCCGGCCAGATATCGGAGAAAGGCCAGAGCCTCTTCCCGGCGGGGACTTTTGGCGTTGATCCCAGCCACGCGGCTGCCGATGCGATAGGTGGCGGGTTTGCCGGCGAAATGCGGGACAAGGACGGCTCCGATGCGCAGGGGTTTGTCGAGCGGATCCTTGATGTCATCCATGGTGATGCCCCGCCGCTCCAGAGCCTCGACTTGCTTTTGATAGGCGCGCCCGAATGCGATCAGTGACCAGTGGCCGGTCACGGCCATGGCATAACGGTTAGCCGCCACCTGATTGAGATTGCCCGATCCCCAGCCTCCCTGGCCGCTCATCTGTTTGGCCTCCACCGTGCTCGGCATCAACCGGTAGGTGTAAAGAAAGTCGTGATGCATCTGGAAGGCCTTCTTCAATTCCGGCGAGCTGGCTATGTTCAGAGAACCATCCGGGTTAAAGAGCTCACCCCCCAGCGTGTCAAAAAAGGTCCGCCACTCGAAACCCGTGCAGGCAAAAATTTTTCCCGTTTTACCCTCCTTGGAATTGGTGAGCGAGTTGACCGTTTTGGCGAGTTCGACGAAATCTTCCCACGTCATCAGTCCGGAGGGATACGAAATGCCGAAGTGGTCGAAAACATTCTTGTTGTAGATGAGAATGCTCGCCCCGGTGTTGCAGGGGAAACCGTATTGGCGTCCGTTGTAGGTGTAGGTCATGGCACCGTTGGGCCACCCGTTTTTGGCGGCGGAGAAACCCATGCCCGACGCCGCATCAGTTACATCCCAGACCACTCCGGCTTCGACGTAGGTGCCGATTTCATCGCTGTTGAAATCAAAGATGTCCGGGCCCACCCCGCTGGCGCATTGCAGGATGATCTTTTGCGCGCCGCTGCTGCTGTAATCGAGCCCGAGTTGGAAGCCGGGATTCTCCGCGTTGAAGGCGGCGATCTGCGCCGTGCGGGCGGGGTTGTTGTCGCTCACCCAGACCAGGGGAATCTTGCCCTCGAGATTGCGATCGGGCCTCCAGAACACTGCGATTCCGCTCAAAACGATCAACACCCCGAAAACGATGGCGAGAAATTTCGTGGTGTTCATGAAAAGGAGACGCGGGATGGTCGAATGCGGGTAGGGATCAAGGGCGGAAACCCCTATCTTCCACGGATGCGGCAGGCTTGTTAATCAGAAAATCAATTTTTTGCCGTTTCTGATCTTCGGCGGCGGCCCGTCGGAGGCGCGGCGGATGAGCTTAGGCGTGATCAACAGACGTTTTGCCGTGCTCTTTTGAAGAGGAACTCGTCCGAATGGGAGCATTGCGACGGCTTGTCCGATGAGGAGTTCCCCCTGAGGGTCAATGGTCGTTAACGCGGGGGAAGCGTAGGGGCAGAAATCCGAGTTGTCATACCCGATAATGGAGACGTCGCGGGGAATTTCAATACCGTGTGTTTGCAGGCCCCGCATCAATCCGAGGGCGACCCGGTCATTGATGGCAAGAATGGCGGGAATCCCGCTGGCGGTTTTCAAATAGAGTTCGGCCAATGATTCCCCCGCCGGTAAATCGCCGATACTCCCACGGTGTTCCAGTAGATGAATATCGCGCCGGAAATTCCATCCGAGTTTCCGGCACGCCGCCTGCAAGCCTCCGATCCGCTGCAGACCGTAAGCATCCGTTCGGGAGAATCCGGCAGCCACCAGGCGGCGATGTCCCAAGTGATGCAAGTGGGTCAAAGCCTGGATCATGGCGGAGCGCCGGTCAGTGGAAACGGAAGAGCGGCCGGCCGGATGCAACGGATCAATGTGAACCAGCGGAATGCCCGCTGCAGCAAGGCTGCGCCTGCCGGGCGAACGATCGTCAAGCCGCGAGGCGATGAGGACCACTCCAGCGCACCGCAGTGCGGCAAATCGCTCCAGCACCGCGTTTTCGTTCTCCGCCGATCCGTCGGTGATCTGCAGCAAGGGTTGCAGGCCGTGCTCTTGGAGGGCCCGTTGCAGGAAGGTGATCTTGGCGGTGAGAAAGTAGTCGACCAAGTCAGGCAGGCAGACGCCGGCTTGATCCGTCCGGCCTGTGCGCAAGCCGCGCCCGAGCAGGCTGGGGGCAAAGCCGTGGCGGCGCGCGGTCTCCTTGATCTTCTTAACGGTGCCGGCATTCAGGCCGGGGTGGTCGTTGAGCGCCCGCGAGATCGTCCAGCGGGACAAGCCCAGCAAGCGGGCAAGCTGGGAGGTCGAGCGGATGGAGGATTTCATTTGACGCAGAGGGGCAAAGTTCCCTAACACGTGTTAGCGATCCTGTCACCCGCATTTCCCATCCCACTTTACCCATGAAAGAACTTCGACTTGGCATCATTGGTCTCGGCAACATGGGGCGTGCGCATGCAGCCGTGATCCTTGCCGGAAAAGTCCCCCGCTGCCGTCTCACTGCCGTTTGTGATGCCCGGGAAGGCTCGCTGGCCGGGTATGAGGATGCGGCTGGCTTCATGGATTCCCGGGCCCTCATCCACTCGGGCAAGGTGGATGCCGTTCTGATCGCCACGCCGCACTATTCCCACACCACCATCGGCATCGAAGCCCTGGGCGCTGGGCTTCACGTGCTGGTGGAGAAACCGATCTCCGTGCACAAGGCCGATTGCGAGCGGCTCATCGCAGCGCACCGCTCGAAAAAGCAGGTTTTCGCTGCCATGTTCAACCAGCGGACCGATCCGTATTACATCAAGCTCCGCGAGTTAATCCAGGCCGGCGAGCTCGGAAAAATCCGCCGCATCAACTGGATCATCACAAACTGGTTCCGTTCCGCCGCCTATTACGCCTCGGGCGGTTGGCGCGCGACCTGGGCCGGAGAGGGCGGGGGAGTCCTCCTCAATCAATGCCCGCATAATCTGGACCTCTGGCAATGGCTCTTCGGCCTTCCCTCCAAGGTGCGGGCCCACTGTCAGATCGGCCGTTATCACGATATCGAGGTCGAAGATAACGTCACCGCGTTCCTGGAATATCCGGATGGTGCGACCGGCGTTTTCATCACGTCCACCGGCGAGGCCCCCGGGACGAACCGCCTGGAGGTCACGGGCGAACGGGGCCGCGTCGTCATCGAAAACGATCGCTTTCTCTTCACCCGCAATGAGGTGGAAATGTCGGAGTTCAGCCGCACCACGCCGCACGCTTTTGCTGCGCCGGCGATTTGGAACGTCGAGATTCCCGTTTCCGGCCATGGCGGCCAGCACGTGGAGATTCTGGACAACTTTACCCGCGCGATTCTCGACAAGCTCCCGCTCATTGCCCCTGCCGCCGAGGGCATCCGCTCGGTCGAACTGGCCAATGCCATGATCCTTTCCTCCTTCACCGACCGGACGGTTGACCTTCCCCTTAACTCCGCGGTCTATGCGCGCTTTCTAAAAAAAAAGATCGCCAGCTCGATCCCAAAAAAGGCCGTGAAGTCCGCCGCCTCGCCTGACGATTTCAGCAAATCCTTCGCCAAATAAATCCATGAAACTCACCCAAGTAGCCGCCCAGCTTTATACCTGTCGGGACCTCCTCACGACTCCGTCTGATATTGCCGCGACCCTCCGCCGCATCCGCCAGATCGGCTACACGGCCGTGCAGGTCAGCGGCATGG
>JBMOHI010000124.1:0-6025 GCA_049317925.1 Terrimicrobiaceae bacterium | reverse complement strand
CCAAACTTTCCGAACTCCTCGGCGGCTCGCAAAAAATCCGCCTCGGGGCCCAGAATTTCTATTTTGAAAAATCCGGCGCCTACACCGGCGAGATCAGCGCCACCATGCTGCGCGAACTTTTTGTCAAATACGTCATAGTCGGCCACAGCGAACGCCGCGCGATTTTCGGCGAGACCGACGCCTTCATCAACAAGAAGGTCCTCGCCGCCCACGCCTCCGAACTGAAACCCATCCTCTGCGTCGGCGAGACCCTGGAAGAGCGCGAGGCCGGCAAGGAAAAGCACGTTCTCGAAACCCAGCTCCGCGGCGGGCTGGCCGGGGTGACCCCCGAGCAACTCCTCGACACGGTCATCGCTTACGAACCGGTCTGGGCCATCGGCACCGGCAAGACTGCCACCTCCGCCCAGGCCCAGGACGCCCACGCCCATACCCGCGCGGTCATCGCCGAACTCTCCGATCAGGCCACCGCTGACAAAGTGCGCATTCAATACGGCGGCAGCGTCAAACCGTCCAACGCCCGCGAGCTCCTCCACCAGCCCGACATTGACGGCGCACTCGTGGGCGGAGCCAGCCTCGAAGCCCGCAGCTTCGCGGAGATCATCAAAGCCGGCGAAGAGGAATAAAGTCGAAGCGACCTCCGGTCGCTTTTCGATCGGTCCAGCGACGCGAAGTGGCCGGGCCTACAACTGACTGATCCGCCGGAAGATTTCGTGGCGGCTGGCGATCTCGTCCTGTGTGACGGTCTTGATCCGCTCCAGGCTGAATTTTTCCACATTGTAACTGGCCAGCACACTGCCGAAAACCACCGCCTGCCGCAAGGCCTCGAAGGTGACGTCCACTCCGGCATTCTGCGCCAGATATCCGGCCAGTCCGCCGGCAAAGGTGTCCCCCGCGCCGGTGGGATCGTGGATATCTTCCAAGGGATAAGCCGGGCAACTGAAGAACTGTCCTTCGCCGCCGAAGAGCAGGCAGCCGTGCTCGCCTTTTTTCACCGCGACAAATTGCGGTCCCATCGCGCGGAGTTTGTGGCCGGCCTTGATCAGGCTGGTCTCGCCGGTGAGTTCGCGGGCTTCGCTGTCGTTGAGGATGAGCATGTGAACGCGGGCCAGGAGTTCAATGAGCCTGGGCTTCGCGATGTTGATCCAGAGGTCCATGGTATCCGCGATAACGAAGCGCGGCCGACGCACCTGATCGAGCACGTGATGCTGCAAGTCCGGCGCGATGTTGGCCAGGAGCACAATCGGTGTGTCCTTGTAGTTCTCCGGCAGGGTCGGAGTGAAATGCTCGAAGACATTGAGGGCGACGGACCGCGTCTCGCGGGTGTTGAGGTCCCAGAGATACTCGCCGGACCAGCGGAAGGTTTCGCCCGGGACGATTTGCAAACCGGCCAGATCAATCTTGCGGCTTTCAAAAAGGGCAATGTGTTCCTTGGGAAAATCCTCGCCCACGATGCCGACGAGATTGACCGGACTGAAAAAACTCGCGGCCACCGCGCCGTAGGAGGCGGAACCGCCAAGGAGATTCTTATGCTCCTCCAGGGGAGTTTTAATGTCATCAAGCGCAATGGAACCAACAATCAGAACGGGCATAGGGGCGTGAGGTTGCCTTTTCCCCGGCGGGGATGGCGAGAGGAAAAAGCCCCGTCTTTTCATTGCCCAAACAGCAGCAAACCTTTAGCCAATACGGAGCCCGCGACCTGATGATTTCCATCACCATCGACAACCTCGTCAAAAAGTTCGGCAACCAGACCGCGCTGAATGGCATTTCCCTCCGCATTGAACCCGGCGAGATCTTTTTTCTGCTGGGTCCCAGCGGCTGTGGAAAAACCACGCTTCTGCGCAACATTGCCGGATTTTACATTCCGGAAAGCGGCCGCGTTCTCTTCGGCGATGACGATGTGACGAACCTCCCGCCGCACAAACGCAACACGGGCATGATGTTTCAGAGCTATGCCCTTTGGCCGCATATGACCGTGGCCAAGAATGTGGCGTTCGGCCTGGAGGAGCGCAAAGTTCCCGCTGCGGAAATCCAAAAACGCGTGGCCGAGGCCCTGGCCTCGGTGAAGATGGACCAATACGCCGAACGCAAAATCGCCCAGCTTTCCGGCGGCCAGCAACAACGCGTTGCCCTGGCCCGCGCCCTCGTCATCCGTCCGCGCGCGTTGCTCTTGGACGAACCGCTTTCCAACCTTGACGCCAAACTGCGCCTGGAAATGCGCACGGAAATCCGCCGCGTCTGCAAGGAATTCGGACTCACCGCCATTTACGTCACGCATGATCAGAAGGAGGCCCTCTCGATCTCTGACCGCATGGCTATTCTCGAGGGCGGCAAGATCGCGCAGATCGGCGAACCCGAGGAAGTTTATCGCAGACCGCATTCGCGCGTGGTGGCGGACTTCATCGGTGAGACAAATTTCATTCCGGGCAAAATCGCCGCCGCCGCCCCTGGCACCGCCACGGTCGAGACCGCCATCGGTTCGTTAAGCGGCGTCGTCAGCGACCCGGCCTGGCAGCCGCAGATCGGCGAAACAGCGACTCTGTCGGTGCGTCCGGAAGCCTGGACCATCCGCCCGGATGCCAGTGGAACAAATACCGTGCGCGGCCGCATCGGCGAATCCATCTATCTCGGCGAAGTTGCCCAGTATCAATTCCTCGCCGGCGAACAGGCTCTCAAAATTTTTGAACTGAACCCCCGCCTTTCCGCCCGGCCGACCGACCGCGACCTCTACGCTGCCGCCGAACCGGACGATGTGGTCGTGCTGAGAAAGTAACTGACCATGCGCATTCTGGCCGTTCTCGTCGCGCTGGTTGCCATTCTCGCCGTGCCCTTCGCGCTCAAGCCGAAGCAAAACCTGCTGGCGGGCGCGGATGAAACCCTTGTCATCATCAGCCCGCATAACGAAGCCATCCGGTATGAATTCAGCCGGGCCTTTTCGGATTACTACAAGGCCAAGACCGGCCGCAGCGTGCGGATCGACTGGCGCATCGTCGGGGGCACCAGCGAAATCGCCCGCTATCTCCAGGGCGAGTTTTACAATGCCTTCCAGCGCGAATGGACCGCGTCCGGACAAAAGTGGACTGACGAAATCGCCGCAGCCTTCAGCAATCCCGCCCCCTCGCCCGCCCGCGAGGCCTTTCTGGCTTCCAACGCCGGCATCGGCATCGATCTCTTTTTTGGCGGTGGAGCGTTTGATTTCATCGCCCAGGCCCGGGCCGGCACCTTGGTGGACAGTGGCGTGATCGCAGCGCACCCCGATTGGTTCACGGACGCCAGCATTCCAATGTCCGTCTCGGGCGAACCATTCTACGATGAAAAAGGCCGCTGGATTGGCACCTGCCTCTCGGCCTTCGGCATTTGTTACAACTCCGATTCCCTCCAGCGTCTTGGCGTCACTTCGCTGCCGGCAAGCTGGAACGATCTGACCAATCCGAAGTTCGCCCATCAGGTCGCCCTGGCCGATCCGACCAAGAGCGGCTCCATCGCGAAGGCCTTCGAGATGGTCATCCAGCAGCAAATGCAACAGGTCATCGGCACCGGAGAGGCGACTGACGCCGCACTGTCCGAGGGCTGGACCCGCGGCCTGCAACTTCTGCTCAAGGCTTCCGCGAACTCGCGCTATTTTTCCGACGCCGCCGGCAAGGTGCCGATGGATGTCTCGCTGGGCGATGCAGCAATCGGCATGTGCATTGATTTTTACGGTCGTTTCCAAAGCGAAGCCGTGAAAATCGGCGACGCTCCGTCCCGGCTGCAATACTTCACGCCGCTGGGCGGCTCCTCTGTCGGGGTGGACCCCATCGGCCTTTTGCGCGGTGCGCCCAGTCCCGAACTAGCCCGCGAATTCATCGCCTTCGTGCTTTCGCTCGAAGGACAAAAACTCTGGAACTTCCAGGTCGGCACTCCCGGCGGTCCCTCCCGTTACGCCCTGCGCCGCCTGCCCATTCGCAAGGAACTCTACGCCCCGGAATTCACCGCCCTGCGCTCCGATCCGGACACCCTTCCCTACGAGGAAGCGAAATCGTTCACCTACCATGAGGCCTGGACCGGCCCCCTCTTTTCCACCTTGCGATTCATCATGCGGGTTAGTTGCATTGATTCGCACGACGAGCAAGCGGCCGCTTGGAAGGCTCTCATTGCGGCCAATTTTCCGCCCGAGGCCACCGCGGCGTTTTCCGACATCAGCGCCATTGACTACGCCAATGCGAAAAATGTCATCCGTCCGGCCCTGAAAGGCACCACTCCGCTGGCCGAGGTTCAACTCGCCGCCCGCCTCGGAGAACATTTCCGGGACCAATACCGCCGCGCCGCCCAACTCGCGAAGGAGGGAAGATGAAGTTGGAGGTCGGAAGCCGGAAGTCGGAATTTATTTCCCTCCACCCAGCGATTGGCTTTTCTCACTTCCGACTTCCCCCTTCCCACTTCCCACTTCGATGAAAGTCACCGGCCCGCACGTCGTCTTCGCGCTCACCGCGCTCTTCTTTTTCTTTTTCTTCCTCCTGCCCATCTGGGAAACCCTCGGCGGTGCCTTCCGTCAACCCGGCGGCGGATTCACCCTCGACTACTTCATCGAGGTTTTCCGCAATCCCATTTATCTGGAAGGACTCTGGAACTCCGTGCAGATGGCGGTTTACAGCACGATCCTTACGTCCGCCATTGCCCTTCCCCTCGCCCTCCTCTCCGACCGGTATCTTTTTCCCGGCAAAAGCCTTTTCTCCGCCCTTGTGCTCATTCCCATGATCCTGCCGCCGTTTGTCGGCGCGATCGGCGTGAAACAAATCCTGGGACAGGAAGGCGCCCTCAACGCGCTGCTCGAATCGCTCCGGCTCATTGATCCCGCTCATCCCATCGACTGGCTGGGCCAGAGCCGGCTTTTCGGCGTGGTGGTGATGAACGCCCTGCATCTTTATCCCATTCTCTATCTCAACCTCGTGGCCGCTCTCGCCAACGTGGATCCCGCCATGGAGGAGGCTGCGGAGAACCTCGGCTGCACCGGTTTTCGCAAATTCCGCAAAATCACGCTTCCGCTCATCATGCCGGGATTTTTCGCCGGCGGCATCATCGTCTTTATCTGGGCTTTCACCGAACTCGGCGTGCCGCTCATGTTCGATTTCAGCCGCGTGACTTCGGTGCAGATTTTCAGCGGCATCAAAGACATCGGAGGCAATCCCTTTCCGTTCGCTCTGGTCGCGGTGATGCTCATTTCCACCGTTCTGCTCTACACCCTGAGCAAGGCCACCCTCGGCCGCGCGAGTCATGCCATGATGGCCAAGGCCACCAGTCAGGGCGGCCCGCGCGCCACCAGCCCGCTGGCCGGCTGGCTCATCGCCGGGTTCTTTGCCCTCATCACCTTCCTCGCCGTGCTGCCTCACCTCGGCGTCATTCTCGTGGCCTTCTCCCGCGATTGGTATGGCACCATTCTGCCCGATGGCTGGACGCTCGACCATTTCCGGCAGGCCCTTGGTCATGACCTCACCCTGCCTTCCATTCAGAACAGTCTGAAATACGCCTCGCTGGCCACCCTCATCGATCTCGTTCTGGGCATTGCCATCGCCTATGTCGTGACCCGCACGAAGCTGCCCGGACGTCAGATTCTCGATGCCATGGCCATGCTGCCACTGGCCGTTCCCGGCCTTGTTCTGGCCTTCGGCTACCTGGCCATGACCCAGGAGGGCAAACTGTTCGCCTTCATGAATCCCACCGTGGACCCGCTTCTCATTCTCGTCATTGCCTACAGCGTGCGCCGGTTGCCCTATGTCGTACGCAGCGCCGCCGCCGGGTTCCAGCAAACCAGCGTCACCCTGGAGGAAGCCGCGCAAAACCTAGGCTGTCCGCCCTTCCGCACTCTGCGAAAGATCACCCTTCCGCTCATCGCCGCGAACCTCATGGCCGGCGGACTCCTCGCCTTCAGCTTCGCGATGTTGGAGGTCAGCGACAGCCTCATCCTGGCGCAGAAGCAGCAGGACTTCCCCATCACCAAGGCCATCTACGAACTGTACAATCTGCTCGGCGACGGCCGCTTCATCGCCAG
>JBMOHI010000123.1:0-6135 GCA_049317925.1 Terrimicrobiaceae bacterium | reverse complement strand
CTTCCGTGGCAAAGCGACCTTTTCGCTCAATACCGATCACGTTGATTCCCGAATCCTCCCGCAGGTTGATTTCCGAGAGCTTCTTGCCGATCAGCACGGACTTTTGCGTCACCTGCACACGGAACTCCCGATCAGCCAGGCGGTATTTTTCGATCCAGTCCATGAAGCTGGCGCGGCGGGTGTTTCCGCCATCGCCGCGTTTCTCCGACGACAGCCAGCGGCGGGCAAAGAGCATGTAGAGAATGCCCAGAATGAGGATCGGAACGCCGAACGGCGTGAAGCTGAAAAAGCCAAACCCCTCCGACCCGCTGCGGATGAGTTCACTATTGACCACAAGGTTGGGAGCCGTCGCCACCAGGGTCATCATTCCGCTGATCAATGCCGCCATGGAGATCGGCATCATCAGCCGGCTGGCCGCCGCACCCGTGCTCTGCGAGACGCGCAGGGCCACAGGAATGAAGATGGCCACCACTCCGGTCGAACTCATGAAGGCCCCGAGAGTCGAAACAACCGCCATGAGCAGAGCCGTCAGACGGGTTTCGCTTTTGCCCGCCGTCCGGATCAGCCAGTCACCCAGCTTTTGGGCAACCCCCGTCCGCACAAGGCCCTCGCCGATCACGAACAGGGCACCGAGAAGGATGATGCTCGAATCGCTGAACCCCGCAAGGGCCTCGTTCATCGTAATCACCCCGGTGATTGGCAGCACCGTGAGCATGATCAGCGCCACGGCATCCATGCGCGGTTTATTCATGGCAAACATCGCGATGGCGGCGGCGAGAAGTCCCAGGACGATGGCGAGTTGGCTGTTCACAGGTGCTGGTTGTTAAGCAGGGGGCGCAGTCCGTGTCAAAAGCGAACGGCGAAGACGAACCCGCCGCCGCAGCCAGCGCAGGGCACCGGGACGGATCCGTTCATAGACGAGAAGAAAGAGAAAATACGCCGCGAGCGCGGCGAGAAGGCTGTTAATCACCGAGCCAATGGCAAAGGTCTTGCCCCAGACCAGCGCGTTGATGTTCGTCACGGTCACATCCTCCAGATCGTCCACCACGATGGGCGGACGCAGAAAAAGGCTGCCGACCCGCATGTTGAGAAGGAAAAGGATCGGCCAGAAAATCGCCAGCGTGCTACCCCCGATGAAGCCCGCCACCACATTCCCGCCGATCAGTTTCGCCAGGAAACCGGAAATCACCGCCCCCAGACCGAAGGTCGGATAAAAATTGCAAGCGAGCCCGATGGCAAAACCGCGGGCGCCCCGTTCCCGCGAATCCCGCAGCCGGAAAAAACGCAGGGCCTGATAGAGGAAGAAATCCTTCGGAGTCCGCCTGGTCCGCGCACGCATGAGCCTGAGGATGGTCAGAGCGACACGACCTGCACGGACACCTCCATGCGGTCAAAGGCGTTGGACGGACCCGCCCAGGTTCCG
This sequence comes from Terrimicrobiaceae bacterium, assembly GCA_049317925.1. Lineage (GTDB taxonomy): Bacteria > Verrucomicrobiota > Verrucomicrobiia > Chthoniobacterales > Terrimicrobiaceae > CAMASH01. Next base: position 4,712 of record JBMOHI010000123.1, on the reverse strand, counting down.
GAGAGCGGCATGGCTTTCTCCTGTTCACTGGAAACGGCCACCGGGACATGCTCTGTGCCGGCGGGCTTGTTATTGGTCGGGTCGAACCCACGCCAGCCCGCGCCGGGCAGATAGATTTCCGTCCACGCGTGCGTCGCACCATGCTGGCCCTCGGCCATCTGGATGTAGCCGGTGACGAATCGTGCCCCGAATCCCCAATGCCGCGCCGCCTCCATCATCAACACCGCAAAGTCCCGGCAGGATCCCGATCCGAGCGCCAGCGTCTGACAGGGCAGCCGCACTCCCGCCTCCTCGCGGTTCTCGTATTTCAAGGTTTGGAAAATTTTTGTGTTCAGCTTGGTCAGCAACTCCGCCGTGTCGATGAGCTGCCCGGGCACATACAAATCCCGCAGCCAGTTTTTCAACGCCGGGCCGTCATGCGGATAACTTGGAACGCGGTAGAGGAGCAACTCCATTTGCTCGTTGGACGCATACTGAAACGGATAGGACCGGGACTCGGGATCGATCAGGCAAGAGAGCGAGTCATCGTGATAAAGGTCCACAGTCACATCGCTGGCCACACGGAGCGTCTTCGCTGCCTCGGCAAAGGTGATGATCGCAATGGAGTTTCCATACACATCGCGCACCCAGCGAACGTCCGCCTCGGGTTCGATCTTCAGCTGCAGAGTGTCGATGTGCACATCGTGTCCTTCCAGCGGCCGGATCATGGCCCGATGGACACCGAAGGAAACCGGCTCCTTGTAATGATACTCGGTCTTATGCTTGATGCAGATGCGTTTCATGACTGCCTTTTCTAACCCGAGCCCGTCCCTTCGTCCATTCCATGCCCATTGGACACGGAATTCCCGGACTCGTGGGGTTCGTTAAGAATCAGGCGGCCGCCGCCTTCGGCGCTCCGAAGGCCAGGGCGAGGAGCGAAACGCCCCAGAAAAGGGAATTGATCCCGAAGAGGAGTCCGAGGACGCCGAAGGAATCGAAAGGCCAGCGGGCATAAACCAACACGCCGAGGAAAAGCGCGGCAATGCCATTGATCAGGGTCCAGATCCAGCCGGCATGGGAGCGGAGTTTGATGGCACCCACAATGAAAGCCACGCCCTCAACGATGAAAAACACCGCCAGAATGAGGGTGATGACCGCGATGCTCGAGGCGACACAGCGGAGCAAAACCACGCCCGCGGCGATGCGGATCAAGGACAGTACCGCATCAAGCACCCGGTGGGCGACGTGTTTGCTGAAAATGGCCAAGGCCAGGGAAATGCACCCGCTGATCAGGGCGAAAGCACCGAGGAATTGCACAAGGAATGCGGAAAACAAATAGGGAGATCCGATGGCCATGAATCCCACAACGATGGAAAGAAAGCCCGAGAAGATCAGCCAGCCGCGGCTCTGGGAAAGTTGGGTGATCGCTGTGTTGGGAGAAGTTTCGCTCATGGCTGCTTGTAACCGTTTGAGCGGAGATTGCACTCTTTTCCGCAGAATCCATCGCGGCGCGCGATCCGATCAAGGATTGCCTCCCACCCGACAATCCGCTATGCCGCCACTATGTCCTCCAAACTCTCGCCCTCAGAACTCGCCCAAGGCCGCACCTGGTATTTTTTGGGAGGGGGGCTCTGCGTGCTGGTCGGACTGTTTTCCATTGTGCGTCCGGGCATCGCGTCCTTCGCCATCGAGCAGTTTCTCGGACTCGTTTTCATCGCAAGCGGCATCGTGCTTTTGCTCTCCGCGATTTTCGGAAAGGCGGAGAAACACCGCGTGCTGGAGCTGGCTTCCTCGGCCCTGCGCCTTATCGTGGGTTTTCTCCTCATCGCCAAAGCACTTAATGGCGTAATCGCCCTGACCCTGGTGGTGGCCTCGATTTTTCTCGTGGAGGGAATCTTCGGCGTGATCTTCGCGTTGAAGTTTCGCGGAAAGAATCCCGCCTGGATCTGGATTTTGCTGAACGCCCTGGCCGCTTTCGTTCTGAGCGGAATGCTCTTCGCCAACTTCCCATCCGATGCGGTCTGGGCCATCGGACTCTTGTTCGGCATCAACAGCCTCATCCTCGGCGTTTCCCTGATCATGTTCGCTCTGGCCATGCCCGGGAGCGAAGAAATTTAGCCGCGCGGAACCTCAGAATGAGGTCCGCAGACGGGCGTAGAATGCGCCGGCTGTTTCGTTGTCGGGCGCATTGCCCGGATTGGCAATGAGTTGCAGGCCGAAGGAAAGCTGGGTGTTTCGGGTGACTTGAAACCGATGGAAAGCCTCGAGCACGGTTTCGTTACGGGAGGCGTCACTCCGCGGAATGGTCAGGGCAAAAGCGGCCCCTGTGAGGTCATCCTTCCGGCCGAACAAACCGCTGAGTCCAAGTCCGATCTGACCGGTTTGCCGAATGTTGGTCAGCGTTCCATCGGAATAGGCGTAGCGAGCGAAGATCTGCAGACGATCGGTCAGATTCTGGTCCACAATAAAGGTGAGCCCATAGTCCTCCGGCAAGTTGCCAATGCTGCGGGCGTCGATGTGCCAGAGGCCAAAGGCGTAGCGGCCCTGGCCCAGTCCTTTGAACGTCGGAGTGTAGCCGATTTCGCCGAAGGTGAAGAGGTCCCACTCATTGAAGAGCGATTCAAACTCGGCGTCCAATGTGTTGCTGTAGGCATTGGCCGCTCCCACCGTGAGATAGAACTGGTCCGTCGGGCGGATGGAAACGCCCAGCATCGGGCCGTGACCCGGAAACGGCACGGCGGCATTGGCGGAAAAATTGCGGTTCACAAATGAGTTGTTCACGTTTTGCAGCCAGTGCGAACCGACGTAGTCGGACGGATCCGCGCGACCGATGAGAATGCGCACGCGGGCATCGAAGAGCCGCTGGATCCAGTAGGCATCCCGGATGACCCACCCGCGGTCATTGAAGGTTCCGGTGGGCGCGACAATGGCCCCCATTTGCCCCCGGATCTCCGAAGGCGGCTGGTCGCCCATTTGGAAGCGATATTCCCCCGTGAAGACAAAGCGGCCGGTGTCCTTGGTGCCGCGCCCGATCAGGGTCCACGAGGACATAAAGTCAAGGTCTCCCGCCGCACCATACCGGGAGCTCTGGCCGCCCAGGGGTTGCATAAAGAGCATCGTGTTGGCGAAGCCCAGCCGGAGACCCGTCTTTTCGTAGAGCGAATTCAGCGGGCGCTTCAACCAGTCCAAGGGAGCATTAAAACCATAGGCATCGAGGTAGCCATCATTCGGAGCGTAGATTTCGTCCAACTCGGCGGGCGTGTTGGTCGTCGATTCGCCCGGTGAGAAATCCGCATCAAAGTTGGTGGACTCAATGGTATGGATCGTCGGATCCGGGTCGGCGGCCGCAACTTCTGCCGGGGACTGCTCGGGAGGAAGCGGACCTGCTCTCAGCGGGCCGGCACCGCCAACACACAAAGCGGAGAGCAAATAAAAAATGGCCAGCCCGGATCCTCTCACCTCAGGGAATGGTTGCATGCCGCAGCACCATGTTCGGGTCAGACTGCCTTGACAAGAACTTCCAATTCCGGGCTGCCGCCGGAGGTAGAATTTGGAGGTTTACCCAATGCCGGCAATTCCCTACCCCTCACATCATGATCCGCATGATTTTCCCGAGTCTGGCCTGTCTTCTCACGTTTTGCTCATGCAGTTCGGTCGGAATTCATTCCGTGCAGAAAAAGCCCGTTCCCCTGCAGCAGGCCCCGTCTCGAATCGACGTGGAGCGGTTTTCGGCTCCGCTTTCTGCCTTCCGACTTGGCCAGCGTTCCGCGGATCAGAAACGCGTGCTGCGGGACGATATCGTGACAAATCTCGCACGGAGCACGGCCGCTCAACTGCGCACGCACGCGGCGAATTCCTCCGTCGTCGGATCGTCTGATCCCATCTCTCCGGGAAGCTGGATCATTCGAGGCCGGATTCTCAAGGTGGATCAGGGCAGCCGTGCCCTCCGAGCCGGCGTCGGCCTCGGTCTCGGCCGCACGGAAATGAGAACCAGCGTGGCCGTTTTCAAAGTCACGCAGTCGGGTTTGGTGCCGCTCCTGAAATTCAAGACGACAGGTAACTCGGGTATGGAACCCGGTGTTGCGCTGGGAGTTGCGACAGGGGGAGTCGGCACGGCCCTGTCCGCCGCCAGTGCCGCGGGCTCGCTGGTGATGAGCAGCCTGCCGGGAGTCAGCTCGGACATTGACCGGACGTCGTATGAGATCGCCGCCGTTCTCTCGGTGTATCTTCAAACCAACGGTCTCTTGGATCGCTCCCGCATACCCATCCAGCCGAACATGCGGGGTCGTTTGCCGACGACAGTCAATTTGAACCGGGCCATTCCCGCTCCGTTGCGGGCCCAGTAAGCGACGGATTCCGAACCGTCGATTCCCTCCGAAAATCTGACTATTGAATTGCCGGATGACGGGGCTCGGGTAATAAGACCTCTATGATGACCCCCGCAGCAGTTCTGCAATATCTGGCGAAGAACGAAGAGCGCTTCATCGAGGAGCTTTTTGCCTACACCCGCATTCCGAGTATCAGCGCCCAGTCGGATCATGCCGCCGACATGCGACGCAGCGCCGAATGGCTAGCCGCACGTTGCACCAAGGCCGGGCTGAAGGCGGAGATCCGCAAGACCACCGGTTATCCCGTGGTCATTGCCAAGACCCCCAATCCGGATCCGAAGAAGCCGACCTTCCTCGTTTACGGCCACTACGACGTGCAGCCGCCGGATCCGCTCGACCTCTGGA
>JBMOHI010000122.1:0-6153 GCA_049317925.1 Terrimicrobiaceae bacterium | reverse complement strand
GTCCGGACCGCTCATTGGGCTTGGCGGAACGGGCTTACGCGCTAGGGTGGCGCACGTGATTTTCGATCAGATCAAGTCTGCGGTGGAGTTTGCCTCGCACGTGCCGCGTTACCGCGAGATCCTTGGCATTCTGCTCAAGTATGGCTTTGCCGATGTACTCAAGCTGATGGCCCTGCAGCGGCTCCTCGGCATGGAAGATGCGACCATTACCGTCCACGAGGAGGGGGTCTTGTCGAAGCCGCTGCCCGAGCGGATGCGGCTGGCCTTGGAGGAACTGGGGCCGACCTTTATCAAATTTGGCCAGATCGTGAGTTCGCGGCGGGACTTGGTCACGGATGAATACTACGTCGAACTTTGCAAACTGCAGGCCGACGTGCCTCCTTTCTCCGCCAAGGAAGCGCGCAAGATCATTGCGGATGAACTCGAGGCTCCGGTTTCCGAGTTGTTTTCCAGCTTTGACGAGCAGCCGGTGGGAGCGGCGTCCATCGCGCAGGTTCATGCCGGGGTCTTGAAGAATGGCACCATGGTGGCGATCAAAGTGCAGCGCCCGAACATCGAGAAGGTCATTGAACTTGATCTCGCCATTCTGCAAGACTTGGCGAAGTTTGTGGACCGGCATGTGCCGGAAATGTCGTCATTGAATCCGGTCGGGGTGGTGGAGGAGTTCTCCTCAACGCTGATTAAGGAACTCGATTTCACCAACGAGGCGATGAACGCGGAGCGGTTTGCCAAGCAGTTCGAGGGCAACCAATGGATCAAGGTGCCGGCCGTATTCCGGGAGTTTTCCACCGGCAAGGTTCTGACCATGGAGTTTCTGAGCGGGCGCGGGGTGGAGGACCGGGTCGCATTGAATCGCGCCAAGATTGACCCGATCGAGCTGTCGGAGCACATCACGGAAATCATTTACGAGCAGATCTTCGAGTATGGATTTTTCCACGGGGATCCGCATCCGGGGAACATGATGATCCTTCCCGGCGGCGTTACCGGACTGCTTGACTATGGCATGATGGGGTCCTTCACCCCGAACTTCCGGTCGAGCGTGGCCCACATGATTGCGGGTCTGGCGGAAAAGAATCACCAACAGGTCATGCGCTCCATTCTCGAGATGAGCGAGGAAGGCTACGCCGCCGACACCACGAAGATGCTTTCCGATGTAGAGGAATTCAGCGGAACTCATCTGAACCAGCCGTTGAAAGACATCAAACTCGGGGTCGTGCTCAACAAACTGCTGGAATTGCTGCGCAATAACCGCTTGCGGATGAAGGGCAGTTTTTATCTGGGAATCAAGGCTCTGACCCAGGTTGAGGCCATCGGCCGGGAACTCAACCCCGACTTGAATTTCGTCAAACTGGGCGAGCCCTTCGCCACCAAGGTGATTCAGAGCAAATACGAGCCCGGGCGGCTGTTTCAGCTTTTCCGCAAACTGGTGAGCGAAAGCGTGGATTTTCTCGATGAATTTCCTCACGACTTCCGCAACGTCTATCAGCGCGTCAAGCAAGGTCAGATCAACATCCCGCTCCAGCACAAGATCGATCCGGAGGGTTTCGAGCCTCTGCGCAAGACCCTCGACTCCATCGCCAACCGGCTGACCAATGCGATCCTGACCGCCTCGGTCCTGATCTGTTCCAGCATCCTTGTGCTTTCCGGTCTGCCGCCGAAAATCGGGAGCGTTCCCATCATCGGCCTGGCCGGGCTGATTTGGGGTGGATACATGTGCCTGCGGCTGGTGCTTTCCATTTGGAAACACGGCGGTCTGTAGAGGAACACATCGACGGCGTTATCCTTCGCGGAATAGGTCGCTTTGATGGACAATCCGGATGATTGCCACTACGTTTCCCGGCATGGATAGCCACGGGCGCATCATCGATTACCTGCGCATTTCGATCACGGACCGCTGCAATGAACGCTGCCTGTATTGCATGCCCGAGGGCTACAAGGGCTGGGCGCAAAAGGCCGATCATCTCTCCGCGGACGAAGTCATTCGGGTGGCGCGGGCCGCCGCCGGACTGGGATTCCGGAAGTTCCGGCTGACGGGCGGGGAACCGACGATCCGCGCCGATTTGCTGGAGATCGCCCGGGGCATTTCCTCGTTGGAAAAGGCGGAGATGCTCGCGCTTTCAACCAATGGCACGAGGCTTAAGGAATTGGCCGGCCCGCTGCGGGATGCCGGGGTTTCATCATTGAACATCAGTCTCGATGCCCTGAATCCGACGCTCTATCGAAAAGTTACGGGAGGCGACGTCGCTGCGGTTTTGGGCGGAATCGAGGCGGCATTGTCCGCCGGATTCGCACGTCTCAAGTTGAACTGCGTGCTCATGCGCGGAGTCAATGAGGACGAGATCTGGCCGTTGATCCTGTTTGCAGCGGAGCGGGAGATTCCGGTTCGCTTTATCGAATTGATGCCCCTTTCCCATACTGACGTCCTGAGCGACGAAAACTTTCTGTCCGTCGAGGATGTCATCGCCCGCCTCGCCCTGCGCGATGTGGTCGTGCCGCTGGAATCCTCGAACCTCGGCTGGGGGCCGGCCCGCTACTATCGATTGAAAAATCTTGGCGCGACGGTGGGATTCATCGGTGCCATCACCACTCCGGATTTCTGCGCATCATGCAACAAGATCCGACTCACTGCGGACGGGAAAATCCGTCCCTGCCTCGGAAGGCATAATGAACTCGATCTGCTGAACGCGCTCCGTAGCGGGGATGGCGGCCTCGAGGAAATTCTCCACGAAGCCATCGCCCTCAAGCCGATTGATCACGAGTTCTCCGGCTGTTATCAGCCATCGCGGCCCATGACGGCGATAGGCGGGTAGCGACCGGGAACGACGCAATGAAAAGGCGATTTCCTGTAGCGGAAAACGTGAGTTTTCCGGCAACGCTATTCCCGGACTAAAGCTTGTTCAGAACGTTCCGCAACGTGGACGTGCTTCCGCTGAGGAGGCCGCTGAGCGAGGAGGAGGCTTTGTTCAGAAGAGTGTGGGCCTTCTGTTTGGCTTCCAGACGGGTTTTCTCCGTGGTGTTGGCGCTGGTGCGGATGCCCTGGCGCAGGAGCGCGGCGGCCTGATCGACCAGTTTGAGTGCGCTGCTGGCAATCTCATGCTCGCGGGGTCCGGCGGACTTCGCCTTTTTTGCCGAGCTCTTCTTCTTCACGGGAGATTTGGAGGTGGATTTCCGGGCGGTGGTTTTTTTCTTTTTTGCGGGCATGGAGTCAACGTAGGCCGGATTCGACGACTTGCCAAGGGACGATCCAGCCGCCACGATGTTTGTTTCCCATGGAAGCCCTGATTGATCTCCTGCAAAAGAACGCGCTCACTCCGCGTGAGGACATTGCCCGCATGCTCGATTTGACCGTTGAGCAGGTGGAGGCGGAAATCGCCCGTCTGGAACAGGAAGGTGTGATTTTGGGATATCAGGCTATCATCAATCGCGAGAAGTGGGATACCGATGTCGTCACGGCCATCATCGAAGTGAAGATCACCCCGGAGCGTGACGGCGGATTTGACCGCGTGGCATCGCGCATCGCGAAATTCGAGGAGGTGCAAACCTGCTATCTCATGAGTGGCGGCCACGATTTGCTTATCGTGGTGGAGGGGAAGAATCTTCGTTCCATTGCCGGCTTCGTGGCGGAGAAACTCAGCACGATCGAGGCGGTTCAGGCCACGGCCACGCATTTCCGGCTCAAGACCTACAAGGAGAACGGGGCCTTTCATCATTTTGACCATGCGCCGGAACGGCTGGCCGTTTCGCCATGAGCATCGCCATTGCCGACCACGTCCGGGATATTCCCCGCTCGGGCATCCGCGATTTTTTCGAAGTCGTCCAGACCATGGGGGACGTGATTTCCCTCGGTATCGGCGAGCCGGATTTTGCCACGCCCTGGCACATCCGCGAGGCCGCCATCTACTCGCTGGAAAAGGGCCGCACGGGGTACAGTTCCAATCTCGGCCTCCCGCGCCTGCGTCGCGCGGTCTCGGACTACGTGCAGAGCCATTTTGGTGTCCGCTATGATCCTTTGAGCGAAGTGTTGGTTTCCGTCGGCGTTTCCGAGGCCATCGACATCGCCTTGCGGGCTTTGCTGAATCCCGGCGACGAGGTCATCTATCACGAACCCTGTTATGTTTCCTATGCCCCGAGCATCGTTCTGGCGCGCGGTGTAGCCCGGGCAGTGGCCACGCGATCGGAGGACAACTTCGTGCTCCGCGCAACGGATTTGGAAAAAGTCATTACTCCGCGCACGAAGGTTCTGATGATGAATTTTCCGACCAATCCGACCGGGGCGACCATGCCTCCGGAGGAACTCGAAAAGATCGCGGCCCTGTGTGTGAAGCACAACCTGGTTGTGATGACGGATGAGATTTACAGCGAATTGACCTACGATGCGGCGGCCCATCCCTCCATCGCATTGTTGCCGGGCATGCGGGAGCGGACGGTTCTGCTGCACGGCGTTTCCAAGGCTTTTGCCATGACGGGATGGCGCATCGGCTTTGCCTGCGCCCCGCAGGAGTTGATCGAGGCCATGATGAAGATCCACCAATACGCGATCCTGTGCGCACCGATCATGAGCCAGGAAGCCGCCATCGAAGCGTTGGACCGCGGCGAAGAGAGCATGCTGAAAATGCGCCGCGAGTACGAGTTACGGCGCAATTACATTGTGCGCGGTTTGAACGAAATCGGACTGGAGTGCTTCAAGCCGCACGGGGCTTTCTATGTTTTCCCCAAGATCACGGGGACCGGCTTATCCAGCCGGGAGTTTTCCCTCCGGCTCCTGCGCGAAAAAAAAGTGGCCGTGGTTCCAGGCAGTGCCTTTGGCCCAAGCGGGGAGGGACACGTGCGCTGCAGTTACGCTACGGCGCTCGATCAGATCAAGATCGCGGTCGAACGCATCGGCGAATTCTGCCAGGAACTCGCGGTTGACGGCACCGCTGCCGCAGCCTGAGTCGGTTCTCAGGGATTGAGCTGGCTCGGCCAGCCCGTCGTCGGGACCGCGAAGAGGGCTTGGGCATTGACATTCCCCTGTCTTTCGACTCCAAAGCTAAGGCTATTATGGTGAAGCGATCAGCATGGACTTTCCTGGCCGTCCTCTTCCTCATTTCGGGGCTGGGGGCGCAAACGCAGCCGGCCGCTTTCCCGAAGGATTTGTTCCTGTCGCGGGTTACCATCGACGTCGCCCGCAACAAAGCCTCGCGTATCGAAGGGGGCGACTTTGACGACAAAAAGGACCGAATTTCCTTCAAGATCAAATTTCGCAATGGCGATCCCAACCGTTCCTTCGAAGGGCTTAAGTTTGAACTTTTTGTCTTCGGGCAAAGCATGGTGGACAAAAAGGCGTTCAAGCTTTTTCAGCGGGTCGCCCAGAGTTTTTCTCTGAAGCCTTTGCAGGAATTCACTTTCGATTCGCCGGAGGTTGTCTCCGCATGGGACAACACCGGCGCCATTTTCGGCGAAAAGTACAAGGGATGGTACCTGGTGGTCACCGGACCCGGCGGAGAGGTGCTGGTTGAGAAGAGCGTGACCGCCTTTTTGGAAGGCACCGTCGGTTTGGATGGCCTGACCGAAGGAAGCTTTTACGACAAGAAACTTAAGCCGCTGGTGGTCACCCCGTAAACCTGCCCGCGCTGGGACAGAGGGCGCGCAGTTCACAACTCGGGCAATCCGGTTTGCGGGCCACGCAGCGGCGGCGTCCGTGCCAGATGAACCAATGGCTCAGCACGGTCCAGCTTTCGCGGGGAAAGAGTTTGATCAGGTCCCGCTCGATTTTGACCGGATCGGTGTTTTTGGTGAGCCCGAGGCGGTTGGACAGGCGTGTCACATGGGTGTCCACTACGACGCCTTCGTTTAGACCAAAGGCATTACCGAGAACGACGTTGGCGGTTTTGCGCCCGACGCCGGGGAGGGCGGCGAGGTCATCCATGCAGCGAGGAACTTTGCCGTCGTGTTGGGCCATGAGCCGTGCCGCCATGGCGCGGATGTTTTTCGCCTTGTTGCGGTAGAAACCGGTCGAGCGGACAAGACCCTCAAGCTCGTCCTGCGAGATACCGGCGTAGTCCCGCACGGTCTGGCAGCGGCGGAAAAGCTCCTTGGTGACGATGTTGACCCGCTTGTCCGTGCATTGCGCGGAAAGAATGGTGGCGACGAGGAGTTCGAGCGGGTTGCGGT
>JBMOHI010000121.1:0-6195 GCA_049317925.1 Terrimicrobiaceae bacterium | reverse complement strand
TCGGCCAGAGCCAGAGCGTAATCGGAAAGCTTGCGGCGGGAACCCTTGGGGCCGTGCTGGCCGGGAGGGTAGTTTTTGTTTTCGAAGGCCTTGGGTGAACCGTGGATGAGGACGCCATAGCGGCGGCTGATCTTGGTTTTGGGTCCGGTGTGACGTGCCATGCTGTAGTTGAGAGGTGCGAGTTGAGATTTGAGAGGATCAGACGCGGCGCTGTTTAGGCGGGCGGCAGCCGTTGTGCGGGACAGGAGTGACGTCGCGGATGACGGTGATTTCCAGGCCGACGGCCTGCATGGCGCGGACAGCGGATTCGCGGCCGGCTCCGGGGCCTTTGACCCGGACTTCGACTTCCTTGAGGCCGTGGCCCATGGCCTGTTTGCAGGCATCCTGGGCGACCATCTGGGCGGCGTAGGCCGTGCTTTTGCGCGAGCCCTTGAAGCCGCACTTGCCGGCGCTGGACCATCCGAGCAGGGCACCGCGCAGGTCGGTGATGCTGACAATGGTATTGTTGAAGCTGGCTTGCACGTGGGCGATGCCCTGGGAAATGTTCTTGCTGCCTTTGGCTTTGACGATCTTCAGCGGCTCGATGGCGTCATCGAGCGAGATGCTGATCGGAGCGGCCGGTGCGGCGGCTTCCTTCTTTTCGTCCTTCTTGGATTTTTTCGCGGCCTTGGGCTTGGCTTCCTTGGCGGGAGCTGCTTCGGCGGCCACGGCGGGAGCCGCAGGGGCGGCTTCGGCAGGAGCGGTTTCCGCCACGGGGGCGGTCACTTCGGCGTCCTTCTTTTTAGGAGCCGCCTTGGGTTTTTTCTCAGCGGCAGGCTTGGCTTCTGCCACGGGCTCGGGAGCCGGGGTTGCGGGGGCGGATGCCTCCGGATTGGAATTGGTTTCGTCAGCCATAGGTCAGATTATACTTTGCCGGCTTTGGCGTTGGGGTTGCGCTGCACGCCAACGGTCTTGCGCGGTCCCTTGCGGGTACGGGCGTTGGTGGAGGTGCGCTGGCCCCGGACGGGCAATCCGCGCCGGTGGCGGATTCCGCGGTAGCAATTGATGGCCTGAAGACGCTTGAGGTTGCTTTGCAATTCGCGGCGCAGGTCGCCTTCGATGACGATCTTCAGGGAGTTGATGGCGTGGATGATGGCGTTGACCTGCTCGGGCGAGAGGTCCTTGGCGCGGGCGTTCGGGTCGATGTTGGCGACTTCGAGGATGCGCTTGGTGTTGCTCGGTCCGACGCCGAAAATATAAGGCAGCGACGCTTCGATGCGTTTGTCGCCGGGGATTTCTACTCCAAGTAAACGGGGCATAAGAAAATGGGTTGTTGGTGATTTGGGGAGGGAGAGACTATCCCTGTTTTTGCTTATGGCGAGGGTTTTTACAGATCACTCGCACGACATTTTTGCGGCGCACGATTTTGCAGCTTTCGCACTGGCGTTTGACGGAGGCTCGGACTTTCATTTTGGGATGGTTGGTTTAGGCGTGTTTTCTTTGTGGCGGAAGGTAATCCGGCCTTTGGTGAGGTCGTACGGGGACATCTCCACCATGACGGAATCACCGGGAAGAATGCGAATGAAGTGCAGCCGCATTTTTCCGGAAATGTTAGCGAGAATGCGGTGCCCATTAGCCAATTCGACACGGAACATGGCGCTAGGCAGCAACTCGACGACTTTCCCTTCTACTTCAATAGCGTCTTTCTTGGCCATGTCAAGACTTCTGGAGCATCGTCGGTGACGAGCACCGTGTGTTCAAAATGGGCGGACGGCAGGCCGTCGGTGGTAACCACGGTCCACTTGTCCTCAAGAACCCGGACCTTGGGTTTACCCATGTTGATCATTGGCTCGATGGCGAGCGTCATGCCGGTTTTGAGGACGGGGCCGGTGCCGCGTTTGCCGAAATTGGGAACCTGGGGCTCTTCGTGGAGGTGGCGTCCGACGCCGTGGCCGACGAATTCGCGCACGACGGAATAGCCGTGCCGGATGGCTTCTTCCTCGACGAAGGCGCTGACGTCGCCCAGACGGCGGCCGGGACGGACCAATTGCACCGCATCATCGAGAATCTTTTCGGTGACCGTGAGGAGCCTCTCGGTCTCGGGGTCGATGATGCCGACAGGAACACTCACGGCCGTATCGCCGATCCAGCCGTCACGAATGATGCCGACGTCCATCTTGACCACATCGCCGTAAGCGATCTTGCGCGGTCCACCGATGCCATGGACGACTTCTTCGTTGAGGGAAATGCAGATATGGCCTGGAAATTTTTTATAACCAAGAAAAGCGCTGCGCACTCCGGCTTCGGCCATCAATTTACCGGCCGCATGGTCAATGTCGCCCGTGGCGATGCCGGGCGTGAGCATGTCGGCGAGCTGGTTGAGAATTTCCGCCGCGGCCTCGCCGGCCCGGCGCATTTTCTCAATATCGGAACCGCGCTTGATCGGGATCATACCGCAGCCCCCGCCTGCATGTCTTCGTAGATGGTATTGAAAACGGCATCGCGTCCCGGCGAGGCATCGACCTGTTTGAGCAGGCCCTTTTTGCGATAATGTCCGGCGACGGGCAGGGTTTGTTCGCGGTATTGGGCCATGCGCTGATCGAGGGCCTCATTGGTGTCATCGGAACGGCGGGACAATGCCGCCCCGCAAGCCGGGCACGGAGACTCCCCGGTGATGTGATGAAAGGATTCGTTGTAAACAGCGCCGCAGCCAGGGCAGGTCAGACGGCTGACCATGCGCTGGCGGATGGTTTCCTCGGGCAGGTCGAGGAGATAAACGGTGTCCAGCGGCAATCCGCGTTCGTCCAAACCGGCGTCGAAGGACTCCGCCTGTCCGAGCGTCCGCGGGAAGCCATCGAGGAGAAAGCGGCTGCGTTGGTCGATCCATTGCCAGACCACGCGCAAGGCGAGTTCGTCAGGAAAAAGCAGACCACGCGCAGTCCATTTTTCCGCTTCCAGACCAATGGCACTGCCCTTGGATTTTTCGGCTCGGAGCATGGCCCCGGTGGAGGCGGCGGGGATACCGAAGGCCGCCGAGAGGAGTGCCGCTTGGGTGCCCTTGCCTGTCGCGGGCGGCCCGAGAAGGACAATGCGGTTTTTCATGCTCCCCTACCGTTGGGTCGCGATGTAGATCGTGGCAGCGGCAATCACGAGGACGCCGATGCCCGCATAGATCAAAACCAAAGAGTTGTCGTCCAGCACCTGGCCGGAGCCCATGCGGCGCTGCTCGCGGGCCCCGCGGATTTTGCCTTTGCGCAGGAATCCGTCGTAGTGACGCTGGAGCAGATGCGTTTCCACCTGGCGCATGGTGTCGAGCACCACACCGACGATGATCAACACTCCGGTGCCGCCAAAGAATTGCGCCGTCATGTAAGGCACATTGAGCGACTGGGCCAGCAACTGCGGAAGGACGGCGATGATGGTGAGGAAAATCGCGCCGGCAAAAGTGAGCCGGGACATGGTGTAATCAAGGAAATCCGCCGTGGGCTTGCCCGGACGCACCCCAGGAATGAAGCCGCCGTATTTCTTCAAGTCATCCGCGATCTGCACCGGTTGGAATTGAGTGGCAACCCAGAAATAACTGAAGAAGAAAATCATCACGCCATAGAGCACGTAATGCAACCAGCCCGAGGCCAGCAGGACGGAGATTTCCTGCGCGGTGGCATTCTGCGGGAAGGCCATGTTGAGAATCGTGGACGGGAAAATCAAAATGGCCTGGGCAAAGATGATCGGCATCACGCCCGCGTAATTGATCTTGAGCGGCATGTATTGGGTCTGACCGCCGTATTGTTTGCGGCCGACCACGCGCTTGGCGTATTGGATGGTAACTTTTCGCAACGCCTGCGTGACCGCGATGACGGACGCAATGACGAGGACCAGGAATAAACAGAGCAGCACCAGAACGATGGGGCTCACATTGGCCTGCGCGCCGACCTCGCTGGGAACAAATGTCCGCCAAGCCTGAATGAGGCCGGCCGGAAGCTGGGCCAGAATGCCCACCGTGATGATGAGAGAAACGCCGTTGCCGATACCGCGCTCGGTGATCTGGTCACCCAGCCACATCAGGAACAAGGTTCCCGCCGTCATGGTGATAATGGTGATGAGTTGAAACTGGAGTCCGGGTTCCGGAACCAAGGGAAGTCCGATCCGGTTGATCGTGTCCATGATTCCCGGCAGGAACGGGTTGGCCTGCGGATTCTCGAAGGATTTGGCCAGCAGGTAGCCCTGGAAGATGCAAAGCGCGATGGTCGCATAGCGCGTGTACTGCATGATCTTCCGACGTCCGCCGTCCTCACGCGAGAGCTTGCCCAGCTGCGGAATGACCGCCGTGAGCAACTGCAACATGATGGAGGCGCTGATATACGGCATGATGCCGAGCGAAAAAATCGCGCAATGGGCCAGGGCACCACCGCTAAAGAGATTGAACAACGCGGCTACCCCGCCGGCCGCCTGCGTGTCGGCCACATTTTGAAACCACTGGCGAAGAATTTCCGCATTCACCCCCGGCGTGGTGATGGCCGATCCCGCGCGGATGATGACAATCATCGCCAGGGTGAAGAGCACGCGCTGGCGCAGCTCCGGGATTTTGAAAATGTTGGTAAACGCCGAGATCACAGGAAAAGAGAAAGGAAGGGCGGGGACGAAGCGGGTTACTTCTTCCGTTTCACTTCCACTTTCTTGCTGATCAAAGTGATTGTTCCGCCGGCTTTTTCAATTTTTTCCCTGGCGGAGGCGCTGATGCTGTCCACTTCGAGATGGAATTTCTTCTTCACCTCGCCGCGGCCCAGAACCTTGACTCCATCCAGGGTGCCGCGAATCACGCCGGCTCCGCGGAGGAGTTTCTCGTTGATGGCCACGCCATCATCAAAGCGCTTCTCGAGGTCATCGAGATTCACGATGCCGTAGGCGATCTTGTAATTGACGTTATTGAAACCGCGCTTGGGCAAGCGACGGATGAGGGGCATCTGGCCGCCTTCGAAGCCGGGACGGATGCTGCCGCCGGAGCGGGCTTTCTGACCCTTGTGGCCCTTGCCGGACGTTTTGCCGTGGCCGGAGCTTTCGCCGATGCCGAGGCGTTTGCGGCGGTGTTTCGCGCCGGGATTGGGTTTTAGATCGTGAAGTCTCATGGGATTTTAGTAGGGAGAGCGGCCGTCCTGGCCGCCGACGTGGGCGGGGACGCCCGCGCTCCGTGTTTATGCGGCGACTGCGACGGGTTCCTTAACCTTGAGCGTCTTGCCGCGGATTTTGAAAATGTCTGCTTTTGGACGCAACGCAATCAGGGCTTCGAGCGTCGCCTTGACCACGTTCGAAGGATTGCTGGACCCAAGGGATTTCGCCAGCACATCGCGGATGCCCGCGGCTTCGATGACGGCCCGGACACCGCCGCCGGCGATGACGCCGGTTCCCGGAGAGGCCGGACGGAGCAATACGCGTCCGCCGCCGAATTCGCCGGTGACTTCGTGTGGGATGGTGTTTTCATGCACGGCCACTTCGACCATGTGCTTCTTGGCGGAATCGGTGGCTTTGCGGATGGCTTCGCTGACTTCGTTGGCCTTGCCGAAACCGATGCCAACACGGCCCTTGTGGTTGCCGGAAACGATGAGGGCGCTGAAGCTGAAACGGCGTCCGCCTTTGACCACCTTGGCGCAGCGATTGATGAAGACGACCTTCTCGGTTGTCTCCTTGGGCTCGCGGTCGGTGGAGTCCTGGTTGGAGCGTCGGTTGTTTCTGTTTGGAGCTGCCATATGATTAAAATTCGAGTCCGGCCTCGCGGGCGGCGTCGGCCAGGGCTTTCACCTTGCCGTGATATTTGAAACCGCCGCGATCGAAGACGACTTTCTTCACGCTCTTCGAGGAAACGCGTTCGGCGATGAGCTTTCCGACCTTGGTCGCGGTGGCGACATTGGCCCGGTTGGTCTTGTCGGAACGGAGTTCAGATTCGGTGGTGTTGACGGACGCGAGCGTCTTGCCCGCGGTGTCATCGATGACCTGGGCGGTGATGTGACGCTCGGAAAAATGGACGGCGAGACGCGGACGCTCGGTTGTGCCGGACACTTTCTTGCGCAGACGGACGTGACGGAGCTGACGTTTGTTGGTTTGAAGAGCCATGGCTTACTGGACGGTTTTGCCTTCTTTGCGGCGGACTTGTTCCCCGGCGTAGCGGACGCCTTTGCCCTTGTAGGGTTCGGGCGGATAGTAGGCGCGGATGTCCGCGGC
>JBMOHI010000120.1:0-6252 GCA_049317925.1 Terrimicrobiaceae bacterium | reverse complement strand
GCGATTCCATCATCCAATACGGCGCAGTGAACATCTCCGTGGCCGTGGCGGTGGATGACGGACTCATCACGCCGGTCATCCGCAATGCGGACAAACTTTCCCTTAAAGAAATCAGCGCTGCGGTGAAGGACCTGGCCAAGCGGGCCCGCGAGAAAAAACTCAAGCCGGAGGAATATTCCGGCGGCACCATTACGGTCTCGAATCTCGGCGCTTACGGCATCGAGCAATTTTTCGCCATCGTCAACCCGCCCCAGGCCGCCATCCTGGCCATCGGGGCCATCGTGAAGAAACCGGTGGTGAACGCCAAAAACGAAATCGTGGTGGGCGAACGCGTGACCATTTCCCTGAGTGGCGATCATCGCGTGGTGGACGGCGCAGTCGGGGCGGAATACCTCTCGACCCTTCGCAAGCTGATCGAGAATCCGGCCATGATGTTGTTCTAGGTTCCGCGACGAACCGCCGGAGAATATCCTCCCCCTTGCGAGGAAAATGTGCTGGGATTTCCTCATGGCGGAAAGCAAATGGCACGGATGGTTCTCCGCGCTGCTGCTTTTTTTCATCCAATCCGCCGCGGCCCAAGATCCCGCCTGGATCGAACTGGAAGGCTGCAAGTTTGTCGAGGGACCCCACAACGACGGCGATAGCGTGGAGGTCGAATACAACGGCCAACAGCACGTTTTCCGCCTCTTCTTTGTCGATTGCGTGGAGAAAAGTCCCCACTCACGCGTGCGCCGGGTTGAACAGGCCAAGTATTTCGGACTCACGGGAGAAAATCAGGAAGACGCCGCGCTACAAGTCGCCTATGAGGCGGCGAAGTTCACCAAAGATCAACTGAGCGCACCCTTCACCATCCGCACCCGCTGGGAGAAAGTGGATCCCACCGGAAAGAATCCCGCCGTCCGGGCCTTCATCGAAACATCCAAGGGCGACGATCTCAGCACCCTGCTCGTCGGCGAGGGCCTCGCCATCATTCGCGAAGGCAAACTGGCCTCGGACAATCCGAACGGAAAGAACACCAGCGAACAGGTGCGAATTCTGCGAGAGGCGGAAACCCGGGCGCGCCTGGCGGGCAAGGGGGCCTGGAAAATGGCGCGGCCCCCGGAATCGGGAGCAACGCCGGAAACCGCGCTGCACAAGGAATTGGTCGCGACGGATAAAGACGGGCTCCTGGCCAGCGCGGGCCGTCCGGTTACGGTGCGCGGCCGCGTCGCCAAAATCGGGGCGCTGCCGGATGGAAGAATCACCTTTGTGGATTTCGAGGGAAACCAAACCGGAGGTTTTGTTGGTGTCATTCGGGCCGGGTTTCTTCCCCTCTTCCACGAGAAGTATCCCGACGGACTGGAAAAAACCCTGGTGGGGAAGGAGGTCACATTAAAAGGCGTGATCACGCTCTACCGGAACATCCCGCAGATCGAGTTGGAGCAACCGCGCCAGCTCAAGATCATCCCCTCTCCGGCTCCCGCGCCATAGGCCGGGGTGACTTTCTCTTCGCCATCGGCTGGATTTTCGCGCATTGAATACGCCTTGAGCAAACCTCCAAAACTCATCATGGGCGTGGTCACGGCCCGTTGCCCCCGCGCCTTCGCCGGACACCATTGCTCTATTATGAACTGGGCCCTCGGTTTTCGCGAACTCGGCTGGGACGTTTGGGTCGTGGAGCATGTCGATTCCCACGAACTCGAGCCGCCCGCTTCCCCGGACCAGGCCAGTCCGCAGGAGGAGTTCTGGAAGAAATCGGTGCAGGAATTCGGCTTTGAGAATCGCGAATGCCTCATTGTCAACGGTCGGTCACCGCAGTTGGAGGCCTTCCGGGAATTTGCCGCGGGGGCGGATTTGTTTCTGAACTATTCCGGCCAGTTCAAACGTCTGGATCTGCTCGGACCACAAACCCGCAAGGCCTATCTCGATGTCGATCCCGGCTTCACCCAGCTCTGGGTTGAGGTTTGTGGCAGCGATATGAATTTTGAGGGACACGATGTTTTTCTGACCGTCGGCACCACCATGAATCGTCCCGGTACCCTGGTGCCCAAAGTCGGACGCGACTGGATTCCTGTCCGGCTGCCCGTGGTGGCGGACTACTGGCGGCAACGGCTCGGACCGGTTCCCTCCACTCCGCCCGACGCGCCCTGGACCACGATTGCGCATTGGTATGGTTATCCCGAAATGCAATGGCAGGGCCGCCGCTATGCCGGCAAACGGGAGAGCCTGGTGGAAATGAAAGGCCTTCCCGGACTGGTCGGGATAACCTGCACCATCGCCACCGACATGACCCCCGATTGGGACGATTATGCGGTCTTCCGCGAAGCGGGATGGAATTTTTGTTCCTCGGCGGCGGTTTCCGACGACATCCCGTCCTATCTCCGCTTCATCGCCGGAAGCCGGGGCGAAATCGGCATCGCCAAGGAGGGCTATGTCGTTTCGCGGGCCGGATGGATGAGCGACCGTAGCGTCGTTTATCTTGCCCTCGGCAAGCCGGTCGTTTTGCACGACACCGGCTGGCCTCACGACATCACACCCGCGCCAGGGCTGCTTGCGTTCACCGGTCCGAAGGATTGTGCCGCGGCGATCGCGCAGATTGAAGCGGACTACGAAACCCACGCGGCGGGCGCCCGGCACCTGGCCGAAACTGTTCATTCTCCCCGGAGCGTCATCCTGCCTCTCGTGGAAAAAATTCTCTAACCCTCATTTATGAAAAAGAAAAAAATCAAAGTCGGTGTGATCGGCTACGGCGGAGCGTTCAACATGGGCCGTCATCATCTCACCGAAATGAAGGCCGCCGGGATGGAGCCCGTCGCCGTGGCCGAAGTGGACAATGCCCGTGCGGTGATCGCGCAGCAGGATTTTCCCGGCATTCAGATTTTCAACGACGTCGGGCAGATGCTCACGCAGTCCGACGTCGAACTGGTCACTCTCATCACGCCGCACAACACCCACGCTGCGCTCGGCCTGCAATGCCTCAAAGCCGGCCGCCATGTCATTTGTGAAAAACCCATGGCCATCACCACCGTCGAGTGCGACGCCATGATTGCCGCCGCCCGCAAGAAGAAGCTCCTTCTTAGCACCTATCACAACCGTCACTGGGACGGCTGGATCCTTCGCGCTGTGGACCAGGTGAAAAAGAAAAAGACCATCGGCGAGGTCCATCGCATCGACCTGCGCATGGGCCGCCGCGGCCAGCCGGGCGATTGGTGGCGCAGCAGCAAGTCCATCTCCGGCGGGATTCTCTACGACTGGGGTGTTCACCTTCTGGAATATGCCTTTCAGATCATTGATTCCGAGATCACGGAGGTTTCCGGTTTTGCCCGCGAGGGATTCTGGGGTCCGCAGACAAAATGGAAAGCCGACGCCATCGAAGATGAAGGCGCGGCGGTCATTCGTTTCAAAAATGGCGCCTGGATCAACCTGTGCATCAGCCAGCTCGACGCCAACCCCGAGCCCGGTTTCGTCGAGATCCACGGCACCAAGGGCAACTACGTCATCGAATGGAACCAGTACCGGCACTATCACATCGAAAACGGAGTCGCCACCACCGAACAGGGTCCGCATCCGCAAAACCAGAGCCAAAAGTTCTATGACAATATCGCCGCCCACCTCACGAGGGGTGAGAGGCTTGTCATCACCCCCGAGTGGTCCCGCCGTCCGATCCATGTGCTCGACCTCGCCGTCCGCAGCGCCAAGGCTGGCCGCGCCCTGCCGGCGAAATACGGCTGATTTTTGCGGAATCGCGGGTTTACCCGCGCTGGCAGCGCTTGCACCAGCAGGTCGTGCGCCCGCCGATTTCTTTCCGCGACAGCTCGATCCCGCAGCGCGGACAGGTGCCGCCATCTTTCCAGCGATGATTGAATAGCCAGGCATCGGGCGGATCGCCCCATTTCGTGCCGATAACCCGGAGGGCGTCACGGCACACTCCGCGGATGGTTTTCCACAACAGGCCGGCGTCCCTCACCTTCCCGGCTGCGGTAGCGGGATGGATCCGCGCCCGCCAAAGGATCTCATCCGCCATCCAGTTTCCCACCCCCGGAAAACGTTCCTGCATCAGCAGCACAGCCTTGATCGGGGCGGCCTTGCGCCGCTGGAGAAAAGCCGTCAGCTCCTCCTTGGAAAATTCTTTCGATAGCAGATCCGGAGGCCTGTTCGTCCACCAGTCCGGATCGCGCGCACCCTTTTGAAAAAGCAGACGACCAAATTGCCGCGGATCGGAAAACACCAACACCGCCTCCTTTTGCCAGAGCACGAGATGGTCGTGTTTGCCCGGCGTGAAATCCGGCCGTTCGATGCGCAGCTCGCCCGTCATGCCGAGATGCACACCCACCGTCGCGCGATCGAAACGGAAGATCATCTGCTTGCCATGCGCCGCGGAACTGACCAGACGCGAGCCGCCCAAGGTTTTCTCAACCTCCACCTCATCGATGCCGCGAAACACCCGCGTCTGCCCATGAACACCCACGCGGAGGACACGCTGCCTCAAACCGGGATTCCAGCGTTTGCGGAAAAATTCGACTTCGGCGAGTTCGGGCATGAGGGCGTTTTTGAACGCGATCAGCCCGGCGGACAAGATTGAAGAGAACCCGCCAGTGCCATTTCAGTTCGGCCGGTGCCTCGCGGCCAGCAGCAGCACCAGCGTAATCATCAAGGCCGGAGCCACGACCGAAAACGCAAGGCCGCGCGCCACTGAACCCGCATCCCCGCTCCAGCCGACCACCCCGGACGGATCATGCGCTACCGAACCTCGAACCTGGCCCGAAGACAAACCCGGGAACGGCCCGTCGTCTCCGCCCGCTGGCGCCGCAGCGTCAAGCCGGTCTCCACACGGCTTACCTACTCCGCACTCGCACCCGCCACCGCGCCGGCTAATCCCAACGCAAAGACAAGGATCGCGAAAATGATGCCTAGAATAAGCAGGACCGTTGCGATGATACCCAGGATGCGCCCGATATTGGTCAGATCCTTGCCGGACGGATCGATCGTTCCCGCCTCAATCCCTTTAAGATCTGAACTCCCCAAGACCCACGCGACGATTCCCAACGGCTGACAAATGATCAGACTAAGAATTCCCAGAACCAAAACAAGCGTGCCGCGATGAGGTTTCATGACTCGCGATCATGTCGAACGCTGCACAAAAGGCAAGCCATCGCGTCCTGACACACTGCTTCCCGAGTTCCTTTATCGCTCTTGCTTCCTCCGTGCTCTCTATGTCCTCTGTGGTTTAACATCTTCCATGAAATTCCTTCTCAGCAACGACGACGGCATTGCCGCCTCCGGACTCGCCGCCCTGCTCGAAGCGTCCCGGGCCTTCGGTCAATGCCTCGTGGTTGCGCCCGCCGGCCCGCAGTCCGGCAAAAGCCATTCCATCACATGGGAGCCGCTGCGTTTGGAGGAATTCGCCCCCGACCGCTTCGCCGTCCACGGTACTCCGGCGGACTGCGCCCGGCTGGGTCTCCTGCGCGTCGCGGGCGATGCGGATTGGGTGCTCAGCGGCATTAACCATGGCGGCAATCTCGGCGCGGACGTCTATTACTCCGGCACCGTCGCCGCTGTCCGCGAAGGCGTACTTCACGGCTGGCCCGGCATCGCGTTTTCCCAATACCTGCGCGACGGCATCCCGCCGGACTGGCCACGAGCCGCCCGCTGGACCGTCCGCGTGCTGACGGAACTCCTCCCGCGTCCGGTCGAACCCGGATTATTTTACAACGTCAATTTCCCCGCGCTGGCGGCCGGCGCGCCTGAACCCGAAGTTGTCTTTTGCCCGCTCGATCCGAACCCGCTGCCCCTCAGCTACCGCCACGAAGAAGGCGGCCATCATGTTTACGATGGCATCTACGCCAATCGCCTGCGCAAAGCCGGCACCGACGTGGATGTGTGCTTCAACGGCCGCATCGCCATCACCGAGATTCGTTTGTTTTAGGGTTGGAGGGACGACCTCCGCCTCGTCCGCGTGACGAAAAGGCGGAATCTCGCGCAAAGGACGCAAAGCCCGCAAAGATTTCAGAAATTCATTCCTCCGCATCTTCTTTGCGTTCTTAGCGTCCTTTGAAAGGCCTGGCCGTTGCTGCGCCTCCGTTGCAGGCGCGTTCCTTTCACTTCGAATCTACCTTTTCGAGAGCACAGCGCTTTCGTAGCTTTTCACTTCGTCGAGCCATTTGGCGCCGACGGGGACATTCTGGCGGCGGCAGTGTTCGTCCCAGACGGCGGCGAAGGGGAGGGTTTTACTTTCTTCCATCAGAGCAAGGCGGGCGGTGTGGTCGCCGGCTT
>JBMOHI010000119.1:0-6261 GCA_049317925.1 Terrimicrobiaceae bacterium | reverse complement strand
TCGCTCCAGCCGCACCGGCAAACTGAATCACCGCCATGCCGATAGGCCCGGCACCAATGACGAGCACCGTTTCCCCCGCTTCCACGGCCGCCCGGTTTACGGCGTGAGCACCAATACCCAGGGTCTCGACCAAGGCAAGTTGGTCCAGACTGAGCCAGCGCGAGCCATGGAGCTTGGCCGTTGGCACGTGGAGAAACTCACGCTGTCCACCATCCACGTGCACTCCGAGAACCTGCAGGCTTGTGCAGCAATTCTCTTTGCCGCGGCGACAGGCGATGCACCGGCCACAATTGAGATACGGCTCGACCGCACAGCGGTCCCCCGGATTCAAGCCCTCGTCGTTTTCCCCGACATCCACAATCTCCACACCAAGCTCGTGCCCAAGAATGCGGGGATAACTAAAGAAAGGCTGATTCCCATTATATGCATGAATATCGGTGCCACAGACACCAATACGCCGGACCCGGACCAAGGCCCATCCATCCGGCGGCGCTGCGAGATCGGGAGATTCGGTGAGAACGAGGCGGCCGGGACTTTCCAGAACGAGCGTTTTCATTCGTTCGTCACTAAGACGGCCCGACAGGGTGAACCGGAGAATCCCGGCAAAAACAAGGGCAGCGCCTGGAAGATTCCGCCCAAGGCTGCCTCTTTCCACCCTTCGCGGAAGCAGAGTTCCTCCACCACCCAGATTCCTTTGCCCAGGAGGATTTCGTGCGTGCGGATGTTTTCAACCTCACGCATGCCACCGATGGAAAAATGGTCGATTCCCACCCCTTTAACATTCTGTGCGACCAGCCACTCTGCACCCTCCGGATGCAGGTAAGGCGAATGCCAGAGCCATTCATCCGTCCGGGCGCGTTTCTGTCCCCAACCGGTGTTCAGCAAAACCACGGAATCTTCCAGCGAGCCTAACCCATGCAAAGCCCCTTCCAGCGCCGCGGTCCCGATTGCCTGATCGGCCACCACCTGACCGGTCAAATCCGCCACCCTGACCGGACCGGAAAACGCCTCCAGGGGAAACTGATCAATGCTTTTCCCACCGGCCAGCTTGTGTAACGGCGCATCGAGATGGGTCCCACTATGGGACGCCATATGAAACTCTTCCATGCGCCATCCGTCCTCCGGATGATCGGCCGTGCGCGTTAAGCGAACAGGCGGGTGCGCCGGGCAATTAGGACAATTGTCAAACAGCGGCTGGGAAAGGTCAAAGAAGGTCATGCGTCCAATCTCCACCGGTTCAATACAAGAGGGGATCCCGGTGAGCCGGCAATCCCCGGGTGAAATTGTGATTGTGAATCGGTTTCAGGATTTCCTGCACCTCAGCCAGAAGCCCCTCATCGATCGGCTCATTGAGAAAAGCAATGTTATCGCGAATGTTTTGCGGGTTGGCCGAACCCACCAACGTGGTCGCGATGTCTGGATGGGAGCAACTGAACTGGACCGCCAGTTTGACCGGATCCACACCGCGTGACCGGCAATGCTGCACCGCTTGGCGGCAAACCGATTGGATGGCAGGCGAGGCCGGATGCCAGGCCGGTGCCCCCCGTTCAGTCAAAAGTCCCATTCCCGTGGGCGAAGCGTTGATGATCCCCACCCCCTTCTGCTGAAAGTAGGGAATAAGATCGGCCAGCGACATGTCGTTCAACTCATAGTGGCAAAACGACAGCACCGTCTCCACCACGCCCGGACCCACCCGGTCAAGAATGCTGCGAAAAACCTTCAGCGGCAGTCCGGTGATTCCCACATGCCGCACGATTCCCTGCTCTTTCAGGGCCAGCAGGGTGGGCAACGTCTCGTTCACAATCTGGTCATGATCGGCGAACTCGACATCGTGGCATTGGATGAGATCAACATAATCCACGCCCAGTCGTTTCAGACTATGCTCCACGCTGCGCTCGGTGCTCGCCTTGGAATAGTCGTAGTCGCCGCGCGCCTCGCTGTAGCTACCAATCTTGGTCGCCAGATAGTAGCGATCGCGGCGCACCCCTTCCAAAGCCCGGCCCAACCGAAGCTCCGCCAGCGTCCCGCCGTAAGCCGGCGAAACATCGATGAAATTCATCCCGCCATCCAGTGCGACATGAACCGTTTCCATGCAGGCGTCCAGATCGACCTCGTGAAAAACGGATCCCAGCGAAGACGCCCCGAAACTGAGGCAGGAGACGTTCATCCCGGTGGAACCCAAGGGACGATGGATCATATTCCAGAATTCATTTCCCAAAAAACTTAACAGAACCGCACGGACTCGCCCACCAAAACTCCCGGCCCTCGCGCTTCCGGCGGCACCTCCAGTCCAATCTGCCGATCAAAGCGATCAGCAGCCGGCCGGGATAACGTATCAAGTTTTCCGGTCGGCAGATTCCTCGATGTTCCCGGCTGATCTGGCCTCAAAATTGCTGTCATTCTCCCCGAAACATCTCAAAATCAACCAAGCATCCCCCGAAGTACCATTATGCCTACGCTCGCCACCACCGTTGACGGACTCAAATTCAAGAACCCGTTTGTCATCGCCTCCGGCCCTCCCGGAACCAACCTGAACGTGATCAACCGCGCCTTCCGCGAAGGCTGGGGCGGCGTCATTGCCAAGACGGTCAGTCTCGACTCCACCAAGGTCGTCAATGTCACCCCGCGCTACGGCAAACTGCTGGCCAATGACAAAAAGGAGGTCATCGGCTGGGAGAACATCGAATTGATCAGCGACCGGCCGTTTTCGATCTGGCTGGAGGAGTTCAAAAAAGCCAAGGACACCAACCCCGACGGCATCCTCATCGCCTCCATCATGGAGGAATACAACAAGGATGCCTGGATCGAGATCGTCGAGCGATGTCAGGACGCCGGCGTGGATTCGTTCGAACTCAACTTTTCCTGTCCGCACGGCCTGCCCGAGCGGAAAATGGGTGCCGCCATGGGTCAGGACCCCGACGTTCTCGGCGAAGTCTGCACCTGGGTCATGTCCGCCGCGAAAAAGCCGGTCTGGGCAAAAATGACGCCGAATATCACGCACATTGAGGAGCCGGCCCGCAAGGCTCTTGAAGCAGGTTGCGAGGGCGTAGCCGCGATCAACACGATCCGCAGCGTCATTGGTGTGAACCTCGACACATTGCGCCCGGAGCCCAGCGTGGAAGGCTACAGCACTCCCGGCGGCTATTCCTCCAAAGCGGTCAAGCCGATC
This sequence comes from Terrimicrobiaceae bacterium, assembly GCA_049317925.1. Classification (GTDB taxonomy): domain Bacteria; phylum Verrucomicrobiota; class Verrucomicrobiia; order Chthoniobacterales; family Terrimicrobiaceae; genus CAMASH01. The sequence goes on along the minus strand of JBMOHI010000119.1, from coordinate 3,092 downwards.
GCCCTGCGCATGTGCATGGAACTGGCCACGATGATTCAAAAGGAGTTTCCGGGCCGCAGCCTTTCGGGCATGGGCGGCGTGGAAACCGGCGAGGATGCCGCGCAATTCATCCTGCTGGGATCGGACACCGTGCAGGTCTGCACCGGGGTGATGAAATTCGGTTACGAAATGGTCAAGCCACTCTGCGAACAACTGTTGGCCTTCATGGACAAACACAAGTTCGAAACCCTGGCGGACTTCAAAGGGGCCAGCCTGCCGTATTTCACCACCCACATGGACCTCGTGAAACGCCAGCAGGAGCGCAAAGCCGCCCAGAAAGCCGCCGCGGACGAGCAAAAAATGGTCAAAGCCGACGGCGAATGGACCGGTGATGATTTCGTGAAACAATCCGCCGCCCTGGCGCGATAATCTGGACGCGGACGGCCGGCTCTCCGACTATCCGCCGGAAAACTTATGACACCCTGCCCCGCCTACATCGGCGGCGAATGGCTCGACCAAAAGAGCCTCGCCTCCACTCCTGTTTATAATCCCTCCACCGGCGAGATCATCGCCGAATGCCCGGCCGGCACCGCCGCCGAGGTCAACGCCGCGGTCGAGGCCGCGCAAGCCGCTTTTCCTGCCTGGATGGAAACGCCACCGGTCGAGCGGGCCCGCATTCTCGGCCGGTTCCGCACCCTGCTCGAGGACAACTTCGAGGAGATCGTGCGCAGCAACACCCGCGAGCATGGCAAGACGTTGGTCGAGTCGCGGGGGGACGTGAAACGCGGAATGGAAGTCGTAGAGTTCGCCCTCGGCATCCCCTCGCTGTTGATGGGCGAGGTTTTGGAGAACATCGCGCGCGGCATTGATTGCGAAGCCATCCGCCAACCCCTCGGCGTTTGTGTCGGCATCACGCCCTTCAACTTTCCCGCCATGGTGCCGCTGTGGATGTATCCCATCGCCATTGCCTGCGGAAACACGTTCGTGCTCAAACCCAGCGAAAAAGTCCCGCTCACCGCGCTGCTCATCGCGAAGTTGCTGGAAAAAGCCGGCCTGCCCAAGGGCGTGTTGAACATCGTCCACGGCGGGCGCGAAGTGGTGGATGCCCTGCTCACTCATCCGAAGGTGAAGGCCATTTCCTTCGTGGGCTCGACCCCGATTGCGCGCTATATTTACGAAACCGGCACGAAACACGGAAAACGTGTCCAATCCAACGGCGGCGCGAAGAATTACGTCATCGTGATGCCCGATGCGGACGTGGAGAATTCCACCCGCGGTATCATCGAGGCGGCCTTCGGCTGCGCGGGCGAACGCTGCATGGCGGGCTCGACCGCCGTGGTCGTCGGGGGCGCGGAAAAATCCGTCCTGCCCACCCTGATCGAAGCAACCAAGCGGATCAAAGTTGGTCCGACCGATCGCGAAGCCCAGCCGGACATGGGCGCGGTCATCTCCAGCCAGCACCGCGACCGGATTTTGCAGTTGATTGATGCGGGCGTGAAGGAAGGCGCAAAGATTCCCGCCGACGGACGCGGGGTGAAGGTCAGTGAGGCCCCCAATGGGTTTTATGTCGGAGCCACCATCCTCGACCGCGTGGAGACGGGCATGACGGTGGCGAAGGAGGAAATCTTCGGGCCCGTGCTCAATGTCATGCACATGGAGGATCTGGATGCCGCGATCGAGCTGGCCAACAAATCATTTTACGGCAACGGGGCCGCCATTTTCACCCGCTCCGGCAAGGCGGCGCGCGAATTCAAACACCGCGTGAATTGCGGCATGGTCGGCATCAATATCGGCGTGCCCGCTTCCATGGCGTGGTTTCCGTTCAACGGCTGGAACGAGTCCTTCTTCGGCGACCTGCACATGCAGGGCCGCGAAGGCATGCAGTTCTTCACCCAGCTCAAGGTCACGACCAGCCGATGGTTCAGCTATGGCGAGGGTGACATCTGGCACACCGAAGCGAAAAAGTAACCGCGCAAGAAGCCCATGAGTCTCCTCATCAAGAACGGCGAAATCATCACCGGCGACTCCCGCTATGTGGCGGATATTTATTGCGAGGGCGAAACCATCACCCGCATTGATCAAAATATTGAGGCACCTGCCGATGCGGAGGTGATCGACGCGACCGGCAAGTATGTTTTCCCCGGATTCATCGATCCTCACACCCACATCTATCTGCCCTTCATGGGCACGTATTCGAAGGACACCTACGAGACCGGCACCAAGGCCGCGCTGGTCGGGGGAACGACCACCATTTTCGACATGTGCTGTCCGTCACGCAGCATGGAACCCGGCGAGGGCTTCGCCACCTGGCAGGCCCAGGCCGCAGGACAGGCGGCTTGCGACTACACGTTTCACATGGGCGTCACCAAATTCGACGCCAACACCGAAGCGCAACTCCGGGAAATCGTCGCGGCGGGTGTCCAGTCCTTCAAAATCTTCCTGGCCTACAAAGGAGCCTTCGGCATCGACGATGGCGAACTTTACCAGACGCTGAAACTCGCCAAGGAACTCGGCGTCGTCACCACGGCGCATTGCGAAAACGAAACCCTGGTCGCCGAAACGCAGAAGAAGCTTCTTGCCGCGGGCGTCACCGGCCCGGAAGGCCACCACGAAAGCCGTCCGCCGCGGGTCGAAGCCGAGGGCGTTCATCATTTGATGACCTTTGCCGAACTCACCGGCGCACCCGTTTACATTGTCCACCTGAGCTGCCGCGAGGCGTTGGAAGAAGCCCTGCGCGCAAGACTGCGAGGGGTGCAGGTCTGGGTCGAGACGCTCATTCAATATCTCCTCATCGACAAATCCTACGCCGAACGGCCGGATTTCGAGGGGGCCAAGTTTGTCATGTCCCCGCCCCTGCGCGACAAAGCCAACCAGGACGTTCTCTGGAACGGGCTGCGTCAGGGCTTGGTCAATACGGTCGGCACCGACCATGCGCCTTTTGATTTCGCCGGACAAAAACCGATGGGAAAGGACGACTTCACCAAAATCCCCAACGGCATCCCCGCTCTCGAGGATCGGATCAACCTCCTCTACACCTACGGGGTCAAAACCGGGAAACTCGATCTCCACACCTTCGTCAACGTGGCCAGCACAAATGCGGCAAAGATTTTCGG
>JBMOHI010000118.1:0-6290 GCA_049317925.1 Terrimicrobiaceae bacterium | reverse complement strand
ACGCCGTCCCATTTTTCCACCGCCCGCAGACGGATCAGTTCCGGGCTTTGCTTGAGAGCCTCGGACTCCCGCTTGATGGCATCGGCCCTCGCCTTGGACTGCACCTCGGTGGAATAGGCCTCGGCATCGGCGGATAATGTGCGTTCAGACGCGGCGGCTTCGGCTTGGGTGGTCCGTTTCAGTTTTTCGTTCTTGGCCTGGAGAGCCTGTTGCTCCGCCTGCACCTTCAACTCAATGGCCCGGTTGAATTCCTGCGAAAAGTTAAAATCGGTGATGGCAACGTTGGCCACGATCAGGGCATTTTCGAGGCCTTTCTCCCGAAGCGTGGTGTTGATGTACGAGACAAGAGCCTGCTGGATTTGTTGTTTGACCAGTTCGCGTTTGGTCACGAGTTCCTCGGCCGTGAATTTCGCCGTGACTGCCTTGACGCACTCCTGAATGGCCGGTTCCACCAACGCCGCCGAGACCTTGCCCAGATTGCCCACCCGCTGATAGGTCAGGGGCGCAAGCTCGCCATTCATGGAGTATTGGGTTGTGACCTGGGTGGTGACGGTCTGCAGATCCCGTGAGGCCGCCGTGGCCGAGGCATGGCTGGCCGCCAGCCGGATGTCCACCAGCTCGACCTGATCAAGAAAGGGCCTCTTGAAATGAAATCCTTCCTTGAGCGGTTCCGACCGGACAGCCCCGAGGGTTCGCAAGACCCCGACATGACCGGCTTCCACCACCACGGCCATGCCACTGAGCAGAATCATGACGGCCAGGAGAATAATGCCGAGCGGAACAAGAGCTTTCATCGCGGAGTTCATGAGTGTGAAACAATGACATCGTTTTTGGCGAAACGGACTTTCGGCAGCGAGGCGTATTTGTCATCAGCCGAGCGATAACCGGCCGGGCAGGCCGCCACGGTGAAAAACCCGCTGCCTTCCAAACCCAAGACCTTGTCGTAGCCCGCCGGGTTGAGTCCTTCCATCGGGCAGGTGTCCACCCCGAGCAAGGCGGCGCTCGTCATGAAATTTCCTAGAGCGATATAGACCTGACGGGTGGACCACTCCCTCAAGTCCAACGGATAAGGCGGCTTCTCCAGAAATCCGGCTACCACCTTTTCGAAGCCGGCCAGGTTTTCGATGGGCGTGCCTTGAACCTCGGCGGTCCGTTCGATATGCCGGTGAACGTCGTCCGCAGTCAGTGGATGTTTCACCGCAAAGACGACGACATGCGAGGCATCAGCCACCTGACGCTGACCCCACGATTGCGGAACCAGGGCGTCCTTGGCCGCTTGGTTGGTAACGACGTGAAACCTCCAGGGCTGAAGTCCAAAGGATGAGGGCGAGAGAACCAGTGTTTGTTCTAGAGCGTTCCAGATCGCCGGGTCGATCTTTTTCGCCGGATCGAATTGTTTCGTGGCATAGCGGCGGTTCTGCGCCGCGAGGAGAGTCTCGGTGTCGATAGTTTTCATAAAGCGTGAATCGCGGACACGGTAAAGGGAAGACAACCCCTGGTCAACCATCAGGCCGACCCTGGATTTATCTTCCCTTTCCGGATCCTGCGCTCGCGCGCGGATGAAGTTATTTAACGTGCTGCGAGACGAGCTTGGTCATCTCAAACATGCTGACTTGCTTTTTGCCGTTGAAGATGACCTTCAAATTGTCATCGGCATTGATCATGGTCCGTTTCTTGGGATCCTGGAGTTTGTTCTTCTTGATGTAATCCCAGAGAGCCTTGGTGAGCGCGCCGCGGGGCAATGGCTTCGATCCAACGATCTTGGCCAGAGCCTCGTCGGGCTGGACGGGCTTCAACAGGGCGGGGTTGACTTTGCGTTTCGGTTTAGCTGCGGCTTTCTTTTTAGGTGTGGGCATAGTGGTGTGTTTTTAGAAAAGATTTTTTCGAGGGGAGTCCGCGTGGGATTTCATCGCGGTTCGTAGATTGATCGGTGGAATTCGAGCACTTGGGACTGAAGAAAGGGAAGAGCAAATCCTTGCGCAGTGCAATTGTTTTCGTCAGGCGATTTTCCGTTTTTACCTTCGACGGCGGCGGTTTTTGGCGGGACTTTTCCTTTCTCAGGCCCAGGTGACCTTGCCCTTGGGTTCGCGGATGACGATGGATTTGAGAAACTCGACTCCCTTGCGCAAACCTTCCGCGGGCGTCATGAGGCTGTCCTCATGTTCCATCGAGAGCGTGCCATCGTAACCGCACATACGCAGCGTGCTGACAAAATCACACCAGAAACTGCGCGGCTGCCCGTAGCCGACCGTGCGGAAAATCCATGAGCGGTTTTTCTCGTCGGTGTAATGTTTGGTATCGAGGTAGCCGTTCACATCAGCGTTGACCGGATAGAGCCCGGTGTCCTTGGCATGGACATGATGGATCGCGCCTTCGAGCGCGCGGACCGCCTTGATGGGATCGATGCCCTGCCAGAAAAAATGACTGGGATCAAAATTCGCTCCGATGGTCGTGCCGCAGGCTTTGCGGATTTTGAGCAGGGTCTCCGGGTTGTAAACGAGGAAGCCCGGATGCGCTTCGAAGGCGATCTTCACGTAGCGTTCCTTGGCGAAGGCGGCCTGTTTTTTCCAATACGGGATCGCCACCTTGTTCCACTGCCAGTCGAGGATGGAGAGAAAATCCGGAGGCCAGGGACACGTCACCCAATTCGGATACTTCGCACCGGGATGATCGCCGGGACATCCGGAAAATGTCGTCACCACCGGCACTCCCAGCGTGGCGGCCAGTTTGACCGTGTCCTGAAAAACCTTGTGATGCGCAGCCGCGATCCGCTTGTCGGGATGGAGCGGATTGCCGTGGCAGGAGAGCGAACTGATCTCCAGTCCGCTGCCGGTAACAATGTCGCGGAAGCGGTCGAGTTTGGGCTTGCTGGCGAGCAAATCGGCCGGCTTGCAGTGTGCATTACCGGGGTAGGCACCGGTGCCGAGTTCGACCGTGTCACAGCCGAGACCGGCGATGTGCTCGAGAGCTTTGGGGAGGGAAACGTTGCTGAGGATCGCGGAGAAAACGCCGACTTTCATGGGGAAGATTTTGCTGAAAAATTACGTTACGGCTTATGGCACGTTCCCCCGCAGGCGTCCATGAAAGAGTTTTCCTCGCTCTCCCTACTTGCCCTTCTGCCGCAGGGCCAGGGCGGCAATTGTGGAGCCATAGCAAAGCAACAGCCACGCCCCCAAAACCAGCAAGGAGGCCGCGACCGGGGCTGGATTCAAAAAGATCCGGCCCTTGGAATACTTCACATCATCACGGGTCTCGGTGGTCTCATTATAGATGCGCTTCCGGGATCCCGCGCTGGTTTGCACCTCCGCATACGAATTGCGGTGGCGGCCCACCGCGTGCGGAAAGACCACCAGATTCTGCCACGAGGTATTGAACGGCGAGAGCCGGTCGTAGCTCTCGGAGTATTCCTTTCCGAGCAGGATCCATTGCACGGTTTCCTTTTCTCCCGGTGTGAGGAAAAGCGGAATTCGGGTCCGGTTGCTCAAGAGCGGAAGCGCCTGTCCGTAAACATTGGAAACATCCATCAGCCGTTGGCAGGAAAAGCTCGGGATCACCGCGCAAACCGCCCTCGCGCCGCGCGACAACTCCGGCAGGCTCAACACGACTCCGCCAAAAAGAATCTGCGGAATCAACAGCAACGGCACCCACATGACAGCTTGGGCACTGTTCTGCACCAGCCCGGAAATGGTCAGGCCGATGGCCACCCCCACCACCGCAGTGGCGGCCAGGGCGAGGAACTTGAGGAACAACGTGGTCGCGAGCACGGAGGTCAGGGACCGTCCGCCAAACTCCACGGCGTCGCGCAGATTCCAGCGCAGTTCGAAAAACCATCCCGCCAGCGCGGACACCCACAGGTCGACCCGGGGAAGACGGGAGGGCTTTGCCGCCACGCTTGACGGTCCGGTTGCGACCGTTGATGGCCTCTCCCCGCCGCCCGATTCGACCGTTTCAAATTCCGCCTCGTCCGCCGTCAGCGGAGCCTCCGCCTGTTGGGGCGAAGTCAGAGTCATCAATTCTGCGTAGATCTCGGCCGGAGAAAGTCCGGCCGGCCGCACCAGATGCGAGGTGGTCTGGACGATCATCAGCAACAAAAACGCCTGCAATGACGTGATGACCCCGAGAAAGAGGTATTTGCCAAAAAGATAGGCGTTGAGTCCGAGGCCACACACGCGTTCCCGGCGGAAGACCGGCAACTCCTTGATGATCTGCTGCGCCCCGTTGCTGCATCCGAACCACAGCGCCGCCACCACGCATAGAAACATGCGCAACACATAGTCCTCCGCCACCCACCCCACCAACAGGGCAATGAGGACCGGCTGGGCGAGGAGAAACAGCAAATTAAGTTTGTCCGCGGCGAGAATTCGCCACTGGCGGTGGAGCAAAACCCCCAGCGAGCGGAAAAAACCGGGACGCCGACGCGGCTCGGACGCGATCTTTTCCCCCACCCCACCTCCGGTCTCCGGCGGGGCCGGTGCCACCCAGGGCGCCTCCACCGCAGCGTCGGAAAAACTCCCCGCCCATTCATCCGCCGTGCGGCCCTCATCGGCCAGCCGCAGATAAACCTGATCGAGACTTTCGACCTGGAAGTATCCGTACGCCTGCTCGGGAGTCCCGTCGAAGATCACCCGCCCGCCATGAATGAAAACAATTTTGTCGAAGAGATACGCACGGCCCAACACATGCGTGGTGCAGATCACCGTGCAATCGTGGGCAGCCAGGCCGCGCAGGATCTTCATCAGGGCGAACTCGGTAGCCGGGTCGAGGCCTGAGGAGGGTTCATCGAGGAAAAGCACAGATGGCTTGTCCAGCAACTCGGTGGCGATGCTGACCCGTTTACGCTGTCCACCGGAAAGCTGGAAAATGCGTTTGCGGCGGTGTTCATCCAGGCCCAGGCGGCTGATGGTCTCGCTGACCAGGGAAATCAAAAACCGCCGCGGAATGCGCGGATCCAGCCGGAGCCGCGCGCTGAACAGCACGGCTTCCTCGACCAGGAGTTCCGGATGGACAATGTCGTCCTGCGGAACATAGCCGATTCCGGTCGAGTGCATCGCGGAGGTGATCGGACGTCCGTCGATCAGGACAACGCCCGCTGAGGCCGGATTGATCCCGCACAAGGCGTTGAGGAGAGTCGATTTTCCCTGACCGCTTCCTCCTAGGATGCCAGTGAAGGAACACTGCTCAATACGCAGGGAAACGTCGCTGAGAATGGCGCGTCCCCCGGCCTCGAAGCCCACTCCATCGGCTTCCACCTCACCGCCGATCATTGACTTCGTGCGGCGCAGCGAGATGCCGGTGAACTCAAAACTGTAATGCCCGATCTGAAAACGATCACCGACGGAAAGCCGGTGGGTTTCAAATCGCTGGCCGTTGAGAAACGTACCGATCGGGCTTTCGTCCCGCACGACATAGCCGTCATCCTCGCGCCACAGCGAAACATGGCGGCGCGAAATTTTGCGATCCTCGGCATCCAGCAGCACCATTTCCTCACCCGGTTTCGCCGCTTCGGCCACGCGTCCGAAACACAGTCGCTCCACGGTTCGCAGGGGAATCTCCGCACAGGCCACCCCGCGAAAAACCGGCGGAGCGGATTCGAGACGGAACCAAATCGTCGCCCCGCCGGACTGGAAGCTGTCGCCGTCGTTCAGCGGAACCTGCGGCGGACAGGGCGCGCCCCGCCAAAACAGATCGTGGGAGCCCCGCCGGTCGCCCATCGGGGAAAGACTCCACATTCCCTGCGCCTCGGACCACTCGACGCTGGCCACCGGATGGGCGACGCAACCGGGATATTGCAGGATAAGCGCACCAGCGACATCAAAGGCGACGTGCAGGGCCGCCTTGGGGAGTTCCTCCACCCGGCTGCCGCGCTCTTCCCGGATGATCAACAGCCCGCGCATTGGCGATGATCTAGACTTCCAGGCCGGGTGGCTTAACCACCGGATTGCCCGGCTCCATCCCTAATAACTGTAGCTGGTCGGCTTGCCGACCGCGTCGAAGTTATCGGGATTGTCCACCCGGGGCCGAGGCGTGGCGGCCGGCCGCGGGGCTGGCTTCGGCGTCGCTTTCGGCGTCACGTAGACCGTGCGATCCACATAAATCGTCTTCGTGCAGGAAGACATCAAACTGACTGTCCCGGTCGCCCAAAGAAGAAGGAGAAGAATTTTTTTCATGGTGCAAAGGGTGATTCGTTACGGTCCAACGACCGAAGGAGCCGGGCTCGCATCGGCAGCCGCCGTTCCGCCCGAAGCAGGCGCGCCCGTTTCGGGCCGGATCGTTCCGCGGCGGCCGACGAG
>JBMOHI010000117.1:0-6294 GCA_049317925.1 Terrimicrobiaceae bacterium | reverse complement strand
TGGACGGTGCCGTCCTGGGCCTTCTACCAACTCCCCGGGCTGGAGTTGCTCCTGCTTGATCTGGGTTTCCTGCTTGCCCTCTACCTCTGCTGGCGCATCGCCAAAGAAATGTCCCCGCGCCAGGCCTTCCGGGTTTTTGCCCCGTGGGGATTGCTCGCGACCGCCCTCTTCCTCGCCGGGGTTTGGATTATCTTTCAACCCATGGAAATGCGGGGAACTCTGCTGCATTGACGCCTTGACGCATCTTGACATTTTAAAGTGAAGCATCATGATGTCTTTATGAGAACCACGCTGACACTGGACACCGATGTTGCACTTCGGATCAAGGAGGATGCCGCGCGCTTGGGCAAACCGGTGCGGCACCTTATCAACGAGGCCTTGCGCGAGGGGTTGTCTGTCTTGGGGACACGTTCCCGCGATGTCAGGCCTTATCAGACCCAGCCCAAACCACTCGGGCTTCGTGCAGGATTGAGTTACGACAGCACCTCGGAGCTCCTGGCTTCTGCGGAAGGTGAGGATTTCTCATGATGCTGGTTGACGCCAATCTTCTGCTTTATGCGGAAGATAGCTCGTCGCTTGAACATGAGGGAGCGCGTCTTTGGTGGGATGAGCAACTGTCCGGCAGCGAGCCGGTTTGCCTTTGCTGGCCGGTTCTATCAGCCTTTCTCCGCATCACCACAAACCCGCGGATTTTGGCTGCGCCATTAACTCGCAGGGAAGCTGCGGCGCGGGTGCAAAGCTGGCTGACCCAGCCCTGCGTCCGCGTCATTCAACCCACAAGTGATCATTGGAGGATTTTCCAGGAAGTGATGGAGGAGGGCAAGGCGACGGCCAATCTCATTCCGGATGCCCACCTCGGCGCACTGGCACGGGAACATGCCTGCACGCTCTATTCCTCCGATCTCGACTTCGCCCGCTTCCCCTCCGTCAAATGGAAGAATCCCCTTGCAGACTAAAAATCTCTCGGGTGGGAAGCAGAATCACTCCTTCATTCGACTTGCGATTCAAGCTGCCCTTGAGCAAGTTTGTCTTCGCAGCTTGATTAGCAAAACGCAATGCCTGCACAATCCATCTTCACCACCAAAAAAAACGATATCCGTGAGACTCCCGCTTACGGCATTTCCGAGGCAGCTCATTACCTCGGAATCCCGGTGCCCACCCTGCGCTCTTGGGTGCGTGGACGCAATTATCCCACGGAATCGGGCGTTCGCCACTTTCATCCTCTGATTGATCTTCCTGATTCCTCCCTCGTCTCCCTGTCATTTGTGAATCTGGTTGAAGCCCATGTTCTGTGCGCCATTCGCCGTGAGCACCGCATTCCCATTCTCACGGTGCGCAAGGCTCTCGACTATGTCCGCAAAACCATTGGCTCCAAACATCCCCTGGCAGACGCCAAGTTTGAAACGGATGGCATTCATCTTTTCGTTTCGCAATTTGGCCGTCTTATCTCTGCTTCGGAAGCCGGGCAGTTGGCGGTTCGTGACCTGATTACCGCGCATCTCCGCCGGGTGGAACACGATGCCAGTGGGCTGGCCGTTAAACTTTATCCGTTCACCAGGGCGAGCAGGTTGGACGATCCCAAAATCATTGTGATTGACCCGTACGTGGCGTTTGGGAGGGCTTCCATCTCCGGGACAGGTATCGTCACCGGCATCGTGGCCGAACGATACAAGGGCGGCGAAACGATCGACACGCTGGCGGAGGACTACGGCTGCACCCGCATCCAGATCGAGGAGGCTGTCCGGTGTGAGCTCGCCCTCGCAGCTTGAGCCGCTAGTTTTCTTTACGGACGCCAATCTCGGCCGGCGTATTGTTCCCGATGCGTTTCGGACAGCCGGCGAAAAGGTGATCTTTCATGATGAAATTTTCAAACCGGGAACATCCGATCAGGAATGGCTACAAGAGGCGGGCCGACAAGGTTGGATCGTACTGACCAAGGATTCAAAGATCCGATACCGGAGCAATGAGACCTCCGCCCTGCTTGAGGCAAAGGTTCGCGCCTTCGTTCTGGTCACGAAAAATCTCCCCGGCCCGGAAATGGCGGAGATCTTTGTCAAAGCCCTGCCCGCCATGAAAAAACTCTGCCTAAAGCAGCCGCCGCCGTTTATCGCGCATGTGCATCGCGGGGGAGATGTGCGGTTGATGAAGACGAATAGGCCCAAAGCTGAGAAATGCTTTGGGCGTGATTTTCGGAAGAAGAGCGGCCTTACCGGCTTTTAATGGCAACGGAAATAGATTCGCCTTTATTGGGCACCGGTAGCCCGTAATTCCGCGCTGTTTCGGGATCTTCGTCCTGATGACCTAAGACGAGAATGCCTTCGGCAAGGAGCGGTGCTCGAGCGTGGCGCATACGGGCCATTGGGTCGATCTGCCGAGCCACCGTTTCTATCGCGTTGCGTGGGATTATGCGTCGTTGCACCAATCGGAACAATTCGTTGATCCGCTTCTGTCCGCTGCGATGCGACATGATTTTGGTGCGCACCTCGTCGGAGATGGTCGAAAGAAAGTTGGAAGGAAGGTCGCCATCTTTCACAAGCCAAGTAATCTGCTGTTTTGCGCTGGCTTTGAGTCCACGCTTGCCATCCCGATTACCTCCAGGGTTCAGGGCTTCTTCGCTGGTTCGTGTCAATCCTGCCTGAAAAACATGCCGCGTGTCATCAATGCGTAGCAAGAGACACAGATGCCCAACGGCTTCTTTTGGAATCATCCAATTGTCGCGAACGGTACATTTGATATCCACTTCGTGCCCAGCAATAAGCGTGTCAAGCACACTCCCATCTGTCATCCCAAACTCATACTTGAGCAGAATTTCAATCTTGGTTCCGATGTAAGTCTTCTCAGTCTTTTCGAGAGAATCCACGGCCCAACGGCTGGTGCGCCCGCCATCAATGACTTCATCCAGTGCTGTACGAAGTATGTTCCCTAACTGAGCCGCCAGATCGTGTTTGCCGCGAAACCAAGCTGCCACGGCAGTCAATGCCTTATCGTGACCTTGGTCCTCAACAGCGCTCATGAACTGTGCGGTTTGGCTGTTATTCCCTGGGCGCTACGCCGACTTGGCTGTGGCGGCCTCGGTCAGGAGAGCGATGCGGATTTGTGAAGCTACGGCGTTCGCTACCGGGGGGGGGAATGCATTGCCGATCTGTCGGTAGCTTGTGGTCTTCTTGCCGCTGAATTGCCAGTCATCCGGGAACCCCTGAATGCGTGCGGCCATCCGCAAGGTCAATCGTGGCATTCCGACGAAGTCATGGTCGGGGGCTGACTCAGCGAGGCTTTTCCCGTTTACGCCAAGACTTGCCCAAGCGAGCCGGGATCGAGTTGGTCCCAAGTCGGCACCGCCATGCTTCTTCGAGCCGCCGACCAAAGTAGGCGCTACTTCATTGGCTCTTCGCCTCCACGATTCGGCCCCATGCCAGCCTCGCTCTGACATCAAGTCGTACAAGGTTTCGCCTACCGTTGGGGCAAGTCTGCCCATACTCAATGGTGGCTGGAAATTTGCCGAGAAGTCGCTCCTCACGGCGACGATAACCACCCTTGGCCGCAGTTGCGGTACGCCGAAGTCCGAGGCGTTCAACAGGTGCCAGCTTGCCTTGTAGCCCATTTCCTCAAGGGATCGTTTCAAGCTCTGCCGATAATCGCTGAAGACGGCATCCAAAAAACCGCGAACATTTTCTAGCATTACTGCTTTCGGGCGACACTCTTTGATCAAACGAAGTGCCTCGGGGAATAAGTCCCGCTCATCCTCTGATCCAAGTTGCTTTCCCGCCACGGAAAATGGAGGACAAGGTACTCCGCCAGCGAAAAGATCGACCCCTCGGAAGGGCTTGGCCGAGAACTTCCGTACGTCGCCTTCTATCACGTTCCAACGTGGGCGATTCTTCCGCAAAGTGTCGCAAGCATTGGCATCATATTCGACAAGTGCCAGAGCGTCAAAACCGGCCTGTTCCAAGCCGAGCGCCTGACCGCCTGCGCCGGCGCAAATTTCGATACAAGTGAGGCCTGAAATATTGTGCATAGCGTGTGAGAGGAACAAATATCCTAATACCAAAATCGCTGGCGTCTGCAAGCGGATGCCTTCGATGAGCATTTCCAAAAGATTCTCGCTTCCTTCTGAAAATACCTTAGACAGAGGTAATTTCTGGTCTGAAGATGGACGAATGAAACTGGTTTGCATGGTGGGCTGTCTCTTCGCGACCATGGCCATCTGCCTGGCCGACGGAGGTGTTGTTATCGCCCGCCAGTCTATCAACGGCCTTGATCTCACCGTTTTTGCTTCGCCCGTGCCGCTCCATGCCGGACCGGTCGACGTGAGCGTGCTCGTGCAGGATGCCACCACCGGTAAAACCGCGCTCGATGCGGCGGTGGATGTTTCATGGTCGCCGACGTCCTCGGCCTCGCCGGATTGGCTGCCGCCGTGCTGTAGCATGACAACAAATCTCGACAGAATTCCCGCCATCCGCGGACATTCCCAAAACAAATTCCTCTACTCAGCGATTGTGCCGATTCGGTCTTCCGGTCCATCCGAACTGGTCATCCGAGTCACCAGCGGAGGCCGCGAGGCGCTGTTATCCTGCGATGTTATTGCCGCGCCACCGCGTGCGCCCGCCATGGCCTACTGGCCGTTTCTGGCTCTTCCTCCCTTCGCCGTCGCAGGGTTTGCTTTGCATCAGCGGTTGGGACGAAAACGAGGAGTTCTTACCGCGGATGACGCGGATTTACCGGATAAAGAAAATTGAAAAAAGCGGGCTTCTCACCTTCTCCCATCCGCTGAATCTGCGAAATCTGCGGTTAAAGTCCTTTCCTCAGGTCACAGGGAAAAAAGATCATCCTGCGCGGATGCCCGCGGGACGAATTCCTCAAACTTCTTTGCCAGTTCTTCCAGTTTCCCCGCGTAGTATTCGACATTCTCGTCGCGCGCATCCGCGTTCCATTCTGCGGTCATCCGTGCGTTTTCATAGGCCGTGACCTTTTTCTTCACCCCGGTGATGTAGTAACTGATCTGGTCGCCGGCCTGATAGGGGCGTCCGCTCTTGAGGGCCAACTCGAAGGCGGCCGACCGATTGCGGGACGAAGTTCCGATCTTCTTTTGGTAAGCCGCGAGTGAATCCTGAAGGGATTCGGTCTTGGCCAAGGCGGAAATGGGCAGTTCCCGATTGCGGATCTGCGCCGCCAGTTCCTCGCGCATGGCGGCGGCTTCTTCCGGTTTGCCTTCCAGCAAAAGGCGCAATAGCGCCTCAAGATAATCACGCAGGAACGGTTCCATGCCGCGCGATTTGAGAGCCGCGCCCTTGATGACCATGGCGCCGGATTCCTCCAGCAGCGCGTAGTTTTTGGCCTTGTAGCTGAACATGGCCGCGTAGCGTTTGTCGAATTCGACCTCGATGCCTGCGGGCAGTTCGGCGGCGAGTCCCTTCTCCAACTCCTCCACCGCTTTTCCCTCCGGCGGCCGGAAATAGATGCCGTCCGTATCGATCTCGATGACTTTTGCCCCCTGCGCGCCGAGCCAGTCCACCATCTGCCGCAAAATCTCCCGTCCCTTCGACGTGATGTTTTCCGCCGCATCGAAATCCGCAAAGTGTCCCTGGGCAAATCCGAGGTAGCCGTAGAACGAATTGATCAAAATCTTGAAGGTCGTTTGCAGCGCGTCGAGGCGGGCCCGTTCGGCCGGATCCCGGGCGGACTTCAGCGCGGTCTTGGCTTCGAGGCGGAAGGTGCGCAGATCGCCCAGAAGCCCGCGAAAGACCCCGAGGGCATCGCTCTTCGGCACAAAGCCAAAGGCGAGCATGACCGAGGGATAGAGCGAGGTCACGTCGCAGTGCCAGACGTTGTTGATCACGCCGGTCTCGAAAATGTCGGTATAGCCGCCCTCGAACGGCCGGGTTTCGGGCGGTTCGGGAAGGGACTGCCCGCGCCGCAGGTATTCGCGCAGGAACAACGCGTCAATCTTCGTCGCGTTGCCGCGGATGATCACGTCCTGATAGTTGTAAGGAAAAATCTGGGCCTGGATAAAGTAGCTCCGGCTGAGAATGCCGGCCAGGGCCCGCGTTTCGCGCACGTCCTGCAAGGCATAGGTGCGGAACGCCGCCGCGTCCTCGCGATAGGCCCGCTGAATGTCCGCGCCCTCCAGCAGAACGCGGTCCTTTTCCGCCACGCCGAAGTGACGGGCCACGCTTTTGAGTCCGAAACTTTCCAGCTCACGTGAGGAGACATCGTAATATTGCGCCAGGATCCACGTGTCCGCGATATGGCGTCCGCGCACGGCAAACTTCGGATATTGGATCGTCTTCTCCGCGA
>JBMOHI010000116.1:0-6334 GCA_049317925.1 Terrimicrobiaceae bacterium | reverse complement strand
CGAAATCCACCAGGGCCTCCTCGAGCATGCGCAGGCTGGGCAGATCGAGGTCGTTGGTCGGTTCGTCGAGCACGATGAGGTTGCCGCCACGTTTGAGCGCCTTGGCCAAGAGAAGGCGGGCGCGCTCGCCGCCGGAGAGACGATCCACCCGTTCCCGCACACGGTCTTCGCTGAAAAGAAAACGCCGCAGGTAGGCCCGCACGGCCATCTTTTGTTCGCCGAAGGTCACCGTCTCGCCGCCGAGGTCGGCCACTTCCTCAATGACAGTTTTGTTGCCGTCGAGCTGCATGCGACCCTGGTCGATGTAGTTGAAGGCGACTTTCTTTCCGAGCGTGGCGACGCCCTCGTCGGGCTGGCGTTCGCCCAGACAGATACGGAGGAGGGTGGTTTTGCCGACGCCGTTGCGGCCGACGACGCCGGTACATTCGCCCGCTTTGAGCGAGAGGTTCAGATCGCGGAAAAGCCAGCGGGCTGATTCGCCTTCGCCGACGCGTGCGCCGGCGCCGACGAGTTCAACACCGATGTTTCCCATGGGTGGCGGCGGCGGCAGAATGAGGTCCATCTCGCGTTCCTCCGGCGGGGCTTCCTGTCCGGCGATTTGATAAAAGGTGTCCAGGCGATGGCGCGATTTTGAACGCTGGGCTCGCACGCCGGCCCGGACGAATTCCAATTCCGCTTGCAGAAAACGCTGGCGGCGGCGTTCGGATTGTTCGGCGATCTGCCGCCGTGCGGCCTTCGATTCGAGATAGGCGGTGTAGTTGCCCGGATGGGAAAACGCTCTCCGGTCGAGTTCGATGATGCGGGTGGCAATGACGTCGAGAAAATAGCGGTCGTGGGTGACGAAGATGACCGCGCCGGGGAACGAGCGCAAAAATGTTTCCAGCCAGCGGATCGATTCGGCGTCGAGATGGTTGGTCGGTTCGTCGAGCAGGAGGAGGTCCGGTTGGGCCACAAGGGCGCGACAAAGGGCGACCCGGCGTTTCTCTCCGCCGGAAAGCGGACCGACCGGCAGATCGAGGGCGGGAACGTCCAGCGCGGTGGCGTCAGCCTTAATGCGGCTGTCGAGATTCCAACCATCGGCCACATCGATGAGGTGCAGCAGTTCGCTGTGTTCATCCTCGCTACCATCGCCGCTTTCGTAGCGCCGGATCCATTCCATGAGATCAGCAGCGCCGGACTCAATGTTTTCCTGCACGGTTTTGGCGCCGTCGAGTTCGAACTCCTGTGGCAGATAGCCCACGCGGAGCCCGCGACGGCGCGAGACTTCGCCGGCATCGGGATCTT
Source organism: Terrimicrobiaceae bacterium (assembly GCA_049317925.1). Taxonomy (GTDB): domain Bacteria; phylum Verrucomicrobiota; class Verrucomicrobiia; order Chthoniobacterales; family Terrimicrobiaceae; genus CAMASH01. Next base: position 5,050 of record JBMOHI010000116.1, on the reverse strand, counting down.
GTTCGCCGGAGAGAATCTTCAACAGGCTGGTTTTTCCGCAGCCATTGCGTCCGACCAGGCCGACCTTCTCGCCCGGAGCCACGGCAAACGTCACGGCTTCCAGCAGATGCTGGGAACCGTAGGACAGGGTCAGTTCATTGACGGATAGCAGGGCGACGCTCATGTCCTGGTGTTGTAGCGGGTGGGCTGGCGGAACGCCTATGTTAAAAAATTTGCGACGTTCGCAGAGCGCCGCTACAGCTTGTCGGCTCAACCGTGTTCACCAACATCGCCGCCTACAAATTCGCGCGTCTGCGCGATCTCAAGCCTCTGCGCGAGCGGTTGGTGACCCGGTGCAAGTCCTGGGGCTTGAAGGGCACGATTTTGTTGAGTGAGGAGGGTATCAATTTGTTCGTGGCCGGACTGCGGGAAGAGGTTGACCATTTGGTCGCGGAATTGCGGGCCATTCCCGGACTGGAGGAACTCGCGCCGAAGTTCAGCGAAAGCACGGAGCAACCGTTCACGCGCATGTTGGTCCGGATCAAAAAGGAAATCATCGCCTTCGGGGTGGACGGCATTGATCCCGCCACACGTCCTGCACCGAAACTCTCCGCCCGCACGCTCAAACAGTGGCTGGACGAGGGACGCCCGCTCACGCTGCTGGACACGCGCAATGATTACGAGGTGAAGCTGGGAACCTTTCGCGGGGCGAAGACGCTGAACATCGACCACTTTCGCGAGTTCCCCGAGGCCGTGCGCAGACTGCCCGGGGAGATGAAGGAACAGGCCGTTGTCATGTTTTGCACCGGCGGGATCCGCTGTGAAAAGGCGGGGCCGTTTATGCAGCGCGAGGGATTTCAAAACGTCCTCCAGCTTGACGGCGGAATTCTCAAGTATTTCGAGGAATGTGGCGGTGACCATTACGACGGCGAGTGTTTTGTTTTCGACCAGCGGGTCGGAGTCGATCCCGCGTTGCGCGAGACAGAATCAACGCAGTGTTATGTGTGCCAGACGCCGCTCGATGCAGAGGAGCAGCGCGATGCCCGCTTTGTGGCGGGCAAATCGTGTCCGTATTGTTTCAAGAGCAGTGCGGAGGTGATGGCGCAGAGCATTGTATTGCGTCACGAAATCATCCGCCAGGCGGCCACGCCATTGCCGGGCAGCATTCCCTGCGATAACCGCCGTCCGCTCAACGTGCCGGAAAAGTATGACGGGCAATGCCTGCTTGATGCGCTCTGCGGGATTTTCGGTCATATTCCCCGCGAGAATTGGCTTCAGCTTTGTGCGGAGGGCGCTTTCGTCAGCGCGGACGATGCGCCGGTTTCTGCCGACCACATCGTGCGGGCGGGCGAGCGGTATTTCCGTCTTTCACGCGGTGAGGTGGAGCCCGCGGTGAGTGCGGATATCCGCATCCTGCATGAGGACGAGGCCCTTGTGGTCGTGAACAAACCGGCGCCGCTTCCGATGCATGCGGGAGGACGATTCAATCGCAACACGCTCCAGTTTTTCTTGCAGGCGGCCTATGCCCCGCAGCGGCCGCGCGGAGTCCATCGCCTCGATGCCTCCACCACCGGAGTGGTGGTCTGCGCCCGCACCCGGCATTTCGCAAAACTCCTCCAACCACAGTTTGAAAATGGGGAGGTGAAGAAGGTCTATCTCGCGCGGGTGCAAGGCTGGCCGGCGGATGATGATTTTTCCTGCGATGCGCCGATCAGCGCCGGACCGGTCGGTTTAGGCGCGCGCGCGATTGATGAAGTCAACGGTCTGTCGGCCCGGACGGAGTTCCGCCTGATCGAGCGCCGGGACGATGGCACTGCGTTGCTGGAAGCGCGGCCCCTGACAGGTCGCACCAATCAGATCCGTGTTCACCTCTGGCATCTCGGTCATCCGATTTGTGGCGATCCGGCCTATTTGCGCGGTCATCAGACCGGTGATTCGCTGACACCAGGGTGGGGGGAGCCCCCGCTTTGTCTCCATGCCTGGCGCTTGGAATTTACCCATCCCCTCACCAACGAGCGGGTGGAATTCACTGCCGAACCACCCGCTTATCTATGAAAGAAAAATCCGCCCGTTGTCCCTGGGGTCAGGGCATTGATATCTACGAAGACTACCATGACTGCGAATGGGGCGTTCCGGTGCATGATGACCGGCATTTGTTTGAAATGATCAACCTCGAAGGCGCGCAGGCGGGCCTGAGCTGGCTGACGATTTTGAAAAAGCGCGAGTCCTATCGCGCGGCCTTTGCCAATTTTGAGGCCGCACGGATCGCGCGCTTCGACGACCGTAAAGTCGCGCAATTGCTGGCCAATCCGGGCATCGTCCGCAACCGTCTGAAAGTGGCCGCGACCATCCAAAACGCGAAAGCGTTTCTGGTCGTCCAAAAGGAATTCGGATCCTTCGACCGTTACATCTGGCAATTCGTCAAGGGCCAGCCCATCCAGAATCGCTGGCGCGCCCTGAGCGAGTTGCCGGCCAGCACAGCCGAGTCCTCCGCCATGAGCAAGGATCTGCTCAAGCGGGGATTCAAGTTTGTCGGCCCGACCATTTGCTATGCCTTTATGCAGGCGGTGGGGATGGTGAATGATCATTTGATTTCTTGTCCCCGCCATCGAGCGGTGGCCCGGCTGCGCTGAGCGCTTTTTTCTTCGGAAGCTGGCGCGTCTCCCGTGGACGCGTCGCTTCGTCGATCGAAGCGAACGGAATGCCCGGGTGCTTCACGGGGTGAGAGGCGACGAAGATCGTGGTCATAAAAAAATATCAAAAGTCCGGACTGGTCGTGGTATGTTCGGGCGTGGACGTTCTCACGGTTCAGCAACTGGCCGTCTCGCTTGGCCTCGGGTTGTTGCTGGGTCTGGAACGTGAGCGCAAGGGATCTTCGATCGCCGGCATCCGCACGTTTCCCTTCATCTCGCTCTTTGGCACGATTTGCGCCCAAATCGGGCAGGCGTCTGGTGGCTGGGTGGTGGCGGCCGGTCTGCTGGCCCTGGCAGCGGTGGTGATCACGGCAAACTTTGCCAAGATGAAGGCCGGCGAAAATGATCCAGGCATGACCACCGAGGTGGCCGCTCTGCTGCTCTATGTCCTGGGTGCCTGCATCGTGGCCGGGAGCATGATCGTGGCCGTCGTGATCGGCGGCGTGATGACCCTGTTGCTGCATCACAAAAAGACGCTGCACGAGTTCGCGGCCGCGGTCGGGGAGAAGGACATGCGGGCCATCATGCAATTTGTTCTGCTGAGCCTCATCATCCTGCCGGTGCTGCCCGATCAGGATTTCGGACCGTATGGTGTCTGGAATCCTTTCAAGCTCTGGCTGATGGTGGTGTTGATCGTCGGGATCAGCTTGTGCGGTTACGTGGCCTACAAACTCTTCGGGGCGCGGGCCGGAGCACTGCTGGGTGGAGTGATTGGTGGCCTCATTTCCAGCACAGCCACAACGGTAAGTCTGACCCGCCGGGCCGCTTCCCAAGTTGTCCTGGCTCCCCTCGCGGCGCTCGTTATCATGATTGCGGCCTGCATGTCGCTGGCGCGGGTGGTGGTGGAGATCGCCGTGGTCGCCCCGGGCAGAGTTGCGGTGTTGGCCCCGCCCATCGTGGTGATGCTGGCGGCGTGCTGTCTGATTGCGGCCGGTATGTTTTTTGTCAGCCGGGACCAGCGGACAAAAATGCCGGAGCAGAGTAATCCCACCGAGCTGAAGTCGGCTTTGGTTTTCGGCGGGTTGTATGCCTTGGTGCTGCTGGCGGTGGCGGTAGCCAAGGATCATTTCGGCTCGGCCGGTCTTTACGTCGTGGGCGTCATCTCCGGCTTCACGGACATGGATGCGATCACGCTCTCAACCGCACAACTGGCCAATTCCTCGTCCATCGACCCGGCGACGGCCTGGCGCACCATTCTCATCGCCGGTATGGCGAATTTTGTTTTCAAATTTGCCGTGGTGGCCTGGCTCGGGCCGCGGGCCCTCACCTTGCGCATCGCCGCGGCTTTCGGTCTGACGCTGGCCTGCGGCGGTGCTATACTGTGGCTCTGGCCCGGCTGAGCCCCTCAATCGGTTTCGGCGCTCCGCGGATTCAGCGCCATCGGATCGTCGTGATCCAGATGCTGGGCGCAGACGGTGAAAAAATCCGTTCTGGTGGTCACCCGGCGGATCGCGTGCAGGAATTCGCCGGAGGACGGGATGCCTTCGCCGAGAAAGTTGGTGTACTTTTTCATCTTCTGCACCTGCTGGATTTCGCGAATTCCCGGCGTGCAGACAGCCTCATACAAGGCGTGGACGTACGTGAGCACCTGGCGTCCGGTCGGATAAACCACGTTCTCACCGCGGAGGTGTTGCCGGATTTGAGTGAAGATCCACGGATTGCGCACGGCGCTGCGCCCGATCATCAGTCCGCGCACGCCCGTTTCGCGCAGGACGCTGGCGGCAACCGGTGCCGAGGAAATGTTTCCGTTCGCCAGCACGGGACAGGACATCGCGGCGGCGGCCTGCGCGATCAAGTCGTACCGCACGCCGTCGCGATACATTTGTTTCACTGTGCGTCCGTGGACTGTAAGCAAATCGAGGGAGTGTCGGGCGAAGATCGGGAGCAGGGCGTCGATGGTGCGTTCGTCGTCGAAACCGATCCGGGTCTTAACCGTGAATCGCCCGTCAATGGCCTCGCGCAGGGCCCCGAGGATCGCATCCACCAGGGGCAGATCGCGCAGCAGCCCGCCGCCGGCGCACTTGCGGTACACCACGGGCGCAGGGCAGCCCAGGTTCAAATCGATGCCGGCGATGGGATGCTCCTGCAGGGCCCGGGCGGTGCGCACAAGCGCGGAAATATCGTTGCCGATCATCTGGGCGATGACGGGACGCCCGGTGGGATTTTGTGTGATGGAAGCGAGAATCGGTTTGTCCAGGCGCGACTCGGGATGGACGCGGAAGTATTCGGTGAAATAGAGGTCCGCCCCGCCGTATTGCGTCATCAAACGCCAGAACGGCAGGTCGGTGACATCCTGCATGGGCGCGAGGGCCAGAACCGGCTGCGGCGTGGCGAGCAGCGCATCGAGTTGGGCGGCTGGAGACATCACGGGCAGTAGA
>JBMOHI010000115.1:0-6373 GCA_049317925.1 Terrimicrobiaceae bacterium | reverse complement strand
ACAAACACTGGCGCTTCCGTCCCGCGGACGACGCCTCGGGCCGCTATCCGTTCTACTCGAACGTGGCCAAGCGGTTTGACAAACTCCTGAAAACGAATGCCTGACCTCCCTCCCTGGCAACCCCTCTGGCCCGAAGGCGCACCACTCGCCCGCGGGAAGAAAGAGCACGACATCCCGGCGCTGCGGCATTTTCCGCCCACCGCATCGGCCAACGGTGCGGCCATGCTCGTTCTGCCCGGCGGGGGCTACGGCGGACTCGCGGCCCATGAAGGCGAGGCCTATGCGCGGTGGTTCGCCTCCCTCGGATATCACGCCTTCGAACTCCGCTACCGCCTCGCCCCGCACGGTTACAAACATCCCGCCATGTGGATGGACGCCGCCCGTGCCCTGCGCGTAGTCCGTGCGCGGGTCGGCCGCGTTGGCATCATCGGCTCGTCAGCAGGTGGCCACCTCGCCGCGCATCTGACCGTGACGAATGATCCTGGCGATCCGGCCTCGAATGATCCCCTCGAGCGCCTGAGTTCGCGTCCTGATCTGGCCGTCCTGTGCTATCCGGTCATTACGATGGTCGGGCCTTCAGCGCACAGCGGTTCCCGCGCCAATCTCCTCGGTGAAAATCCCACCCCGGTCTTGTGCGAGGACGTCTCGCCCGAGCGCCAAGTCACCTCCACCACGCCGCCGTGTTTTGTCTGGCACACCGTCGAAGATCCGGTGGTGGACGTGGAGAACAGCGTGGATTTCGCCATGGCGCTGCGTCGTGCCAAAGTTCCGTTCGAACTGCACCTTTACGAAAAAGGCCGACACGGAATCGGTCTGGCTAATGGTCACCCCTGGACGGCCGAGTGTGCCCGGTGGATGAGTGAGACTTTTGGCCTTAGTTCGCCGGTTGAACCGTAGCCTCGACCGCAGGCGTGGGAGCCGGAGTAGTCACCGCAGGCGCCGGAGTGCTCTCCGGCTTTTTTGGTGCCTCCACAGTTTCCAGATAGGTGAACTTTCCATCCTCCACCCGGATGACGATGCCCGGCTTGGTGGGATTTCGATCCTGATCGAGTGAAATTTTCCCGGTCACGCCGGGAAAATCCTTGGTGGCGGCCAGCGCGTCGCGGAGCGGGGCCGGGTCGGCGCTGCCGGAACGTTTGAGTCCTTCAGCCGCCAGAAAAACCGCATCGTAGGCGAGCGCAGCCAGGGGCGGCGGCGGTGTTCCATACTTTGCGGTGTAGGTTTCGATGAACGCTCTCACCTCCGGCGATTTGCTTTCGGCCGCGAAATGGCAGGAAAAATAACAGTTGTTAACTGCCTCGCCGCCGACTTTGAGAAACTCCGGCGAATCCCATCCATCGGTTCCAAGAAACGGCACATCGAGTCCGGCCTGGCGCGCCTGACGGATGATCAAGGCGGCCTCGCCATAGTAGCTGGGCAGGAAAACGATTTCCGGCATCCGCGCCTTGATGGAATTGAGCTGGGTGGCGAAGTCCTTGTCGCCCGCCCGGTAGAATTCCTCCGCCACGATGGAACCGCGCGCGGCCAGGAAATCCTTCTTGAAACTCTCCGCCAGCCCGGCGCTGTAGGGATTCGAGGGATCGAAAAGAATGGCGGCCTTGTCGGCATCAATGGAGCGCGCGAATTTGGCCATCACGGCGGCCTGGAAGGCATCGGTGAAACACACGCGAAAGATGTAGTCCCCGGTCGCGGTGACTTTCTCATTGGTCGAGCCGGGCGTGATCATGGGCACGCCTTTCTCCTGAGCGATGGGCGCGGCCACCAGCGAACGGTCTGTCGCGATCTCGCCGATGAGGACGGCAACCTTGTCCTCGGTGATGAGTTGATTGACCACGATGCTGGTTTCGTCGATCCGCGACTGGGTGTCCTTCACGATCAGCTTGACCGGATGACCAAGCACACCGCCAGCCGCGTTAATCTGTTCGATGGCCAGTTGGGCCCCGTTGATGGCGTCGTTGCCGAAGGAGGCTTGGGCCCCCGACATCGAGGCGAAGAATCCGAGACGGGTGGTCAGGGGGTCTTCCGCCGGCGGCGGGGCGGTCGGCGGAGTGCTGGAGGCGGAGGGAGGCTTTTTGTCGCAGCCGGTCAAAAAGAGAGCGACAGTGAGCGAGGCGACGACGAATGAAGAGATCAGCTTCACGGCGCGCAGTGTAGTGAGGACACGGCGGTGCGCAACCGCTTTCCGAAAATCGCCGCAGTTGCCCGCGGGGCGGAAATGGGGCAGAACGTCAGACGTCATGTCCGTCGGATTCGATCAGCAAGTCAACAAGAAGGCATTTCAGATCAACCTGGAGCCGCGCATCTATGGGGTTTTTGCGGAGATCGGAGCCGGGCAGGAAGTGGCGCGGCGGTTTTTTTCCGTGGGGGGCGCGGCAGGCACGGTGGCCAAGACGATCTCGGCCTATGACATGTCGTTCAGCGATGCCATCTACGGCGCGGCCGGACGGTACGTCAGCCGGGAAAGACTGAGCAGCATGCTGACCCATGAGTTCGATCTGTTGGTCGAACGGCTCGATCAAAAAGTCGGGGCCGAGCGCACCTTCTTTGCCCTGGCCGACACGGTGGCGGCGCGCAGCTTCCGCCGCCATGATGAATCGCAGGGCTGGATGGGGGTGCGTTTCCAGACCACGCCGCGCGGGCCGACCAATGAGATCATTATTCACGTGCGGATGCTCGACACGCTGAATCTCCAGCAGCAGGAAGCCCTCGGCATCGTCGGAGTGAACCTGCTGTATGGTGCGTTTTATCATACGAAAACGCCGGAAGTGCTCATCGGATCCTTGCTGGATGACCTGGCGGACGGACGCATTGAGATTGATATGATCCGGTTCAGCGGTCCGGATTTTCTCGAGGTGGACAACCGCATTATGGCTCTCCAGCTCGTATCCCAGGGGCTGACCAAGGCCGCGCTTTTCCGCGCGGATGGCGAGGTGGTGAACGCCGCGGATGCATTTTACAAAAAGCCGCTGCTGGTCGAACGCGGCAGCTTCCGGCCCGTCACGCTCGTGACGAATGACATGCTCGATTGCGCCCGCACGATGTTCCTCCAGGAAGAACTGGGCGGGGAGGAACCGGAGATACTCATGGAGATCACCATGAAGAATCTCCTCGCCAGCGGCAGTCTGGATCTGCGCGATTTCCTCGATCGCGTGGACATGCTCGGGACGATCGGCCGTACGGTGCTGATTTCGAATCATGGCGAATACTACCGCTTGGTGAACTATCTCACGCGCTACACCGACCGCATGATCGGGCTGCCGTTGGGTGTTCCAGCCATGGTGGAAATTTTCGACGAACAGTACTACCGCGATTTGGAAGGCGGGATTCTTGAGGCGCTGGGGCGGCTCTTCAAAAAGGGCGTCAAACTTTACGTCTATCCGTATGTGCGGCCCGATGGGGAATTGGTCACGGCCGAAAACTTCCATGTGGCGCCGAATCTGACGCACCTCTACGCGCACCTGTTGGAGAACGGCTTCATTGAATCGATGAAAGGCTATCACCCGGAATACCTCTCGATCAAAGCCCCGCAGGTTCTAGCCCAGATCCGCGAGGGTGATCCGGAATGGGAGAAAGCCGTTTCGCCCGAGGTGGCCGCTATCATCAAGGAACGGCGGTTGTTCGGACATCCGTGACGATGAGGAAGACGCGGAGACGCGGGAAAGGGGAGACGCAAAGAGCTGTGCAGGTTTCCAAGTCTCCGCGCCTCACGGTCCTGGCCCTCGCGATTGGAATCCTCACGTTTGCGCTCTATCTCCCCACACTCTGGTCCGGTTTTGTCTATGACGCCGAGGCGCAGATCGAGGTTGATGATTACATCCACCAACCCGCGAATTTCTTCGAGGTCGTAACGTTTCGCGTCCTGAGCCGGGATGTTCTGGACTACAACCGGCCGGTGCAGTTGGCCTCGTTGATGATCGACTCGATGGTCTGGGGCAAAAATCCCTTCGGGTATCATCTCACGAGCAATATGCTTCATGCCCTGAACGCGGCGATGGTTTTTCTGCTCGTTGTCAAACTTGCCAGTGCCGTGGCGGCCGACCCCGGCCGGCCCGTCCTGCTCGCGGCCGCGATCGGGGCGCTTTTCTTTGCCTTTCACCCGGTGAACGTCGAAGCGGTGGCTGAGGTGAGTTCCCGGGAGGATTTGCTGGCCACCTTTTTTGTGCTCGCGGGATTGCTCGTGGCCACCACAGGCCGGGGCGTATGGTCCGGGGTGGGTGCAGTGGTGGCATTTTTGCTCGCCTGTGCGTCCAAGGAAACCGGCATTGCGGGGCCGTTTTTGTTGGGAATCTACTGGCTGATTTTTCGGCGGGACGAGCCGGGAAAACGGTGGGCCGTTCTGATCGGCGCGTCCTTTCTGGTGGCTCTGGCATTTCTTTCGGCGCGGTTTTATTTTCAACCGCCGGTTTCGCATATCTTTACCAAGCCGCCGCAATACCTCGGAGGGTCCCTGGCCAAGGTCTTTGAAATTCAACCCCGGCTTTGGACATTCCAGCTCACCTGTCTTTTCTGGCCGTTCGGACTCGCGGCCGATTATGTCCCGCAAAATGTGGCCTGGATCTCCTTGCCGGCGGGTTTGGTTTCGCTGGCGGTTCTCCTTGCCGTGCAGGGCCTGCTTGGTTGGAAAAGCCGGGTGGCGCTTTTCGGCGCGGCCATCTTTTGGCTCGGGCTGGCTCCGGTTTCCAATTTTCTGCCCATGTATCGTCCCCTGGCGGATCGCTTTCTGTACCTGCCGATAGTGGGAGTGGCAGTTTCTCTGGGAGGATTGCTCCTGCTGGCGGTCGCGCGGCGGGAGATCTTCGGTCCGGCGTTGGTGGTGTGCGCCATTGGGCTGATGCCGCTGGCTGCTCTCACGTGGCAGCGACAGGCGGTTTTTTCCAGCCCGCTGAATCTCTGGCAGGATACCGTGGCAAAATCCCCGTTGTCTGACACGGCCGCCAGCAATCTGGGATACGCTTTGCTTGATGCGGGGAGTTACGAAGAGAGCCTGAACTATTTTTATCGGGCGGTGAAACTCACCAACGGGGGAAACGATAACGCATTGGCTGGCTCCGCCCTGGCCTTTGAGAAACTCGGGCGCCCGGACAAAGCGGAGGCTGCCCTGCTGGAGGCCATCGCTGTCAATCCTCTCAACGCTAGTCCGCCGAAATTGCTGGAGGCATTGATGACTGATCCCGAGAGAGCAGCGGTCCTGCAGCAAATCAACGACCGCCTGAACCAGCGCCGACCATGAGGGTATTTGCCCGGTTGTTTCCCCGCGGCAGTTGAGTATCATTGTCGCCATGCCGTTGTTCCTTCATTCCGATAGCGCAGGCTCCGCCAAAAGCGTTCCACTCCGTTCCGAAGTCCGCCCTGAGGACACATGGGACCTCACGCCGCTTTACGCCAGTGACGAGGCGTGGGAGGAAGACTTTCAAAAGCTCCAATCCGGCTATCCGAAGATCGCCGAGTTTCGCGGGCGGGTCGGGGACAACGTCCAAACGCTGCTCGACGTTCTCGAGTTGGAAAAATCCCTCGAAATGCGGATCGAGCAGCTCAATCAATTCGCGTCCCTGCGCGTTACGGAGGACAGTTCCGACAGCGCGGCCCTGACCCGCGAGGCCCGGCTGGAAAGTTTGCTGGTGCGTGTCGGGGAAACGTTTTCCTTCGTCTCGCCGGAGATTCAAGCCATCCCGGACGACCGGTTTAGCGCATTTTTGAATGATCCGCTCCTGGTCGAGTGGACGATTCCGCTGAAGAAACTCCGCCGCCTCAAGGCCCACACCCTCTCCGCCAGCGAGGAACGTCTTCTTGCTCTGGGTGCCTCCGCCATTCGCGGGCACGGCGAAACCTTTTCCCAACTGACCAATGTGGACATGAAGTTCGGCGTCGTTCGCGATGCCTCCGGTGCGGAGCGCGAACTGACCCAGAGTTCGTTTTCGTCCTTCCTGCAACAACGCGAGCCCTCGGTGCGGCGCGAGGCGTTTCACAGATTTTATGCCGAGTTCAAGGACCACCAATTCACCCTGGCGTCCTCGCTGGCAAATTCCGTGCGGGCCGATGTCTTTTACGCCCGCGCGCGCAATCATCCTTCGGCCATCGAAGGCGCGTTGTTTTCCGACGATGTGCCGCTGAGTGTTTACGATAACCTGATCGCCTCGGTGCGTTCGCGATTGGAACCGCTGTATCGCTACTTTGCCATCCGCAAGCGGGTGCTGGGTCTGGATGAGATCCATCATTATGACACCTATGTTTCGATGGTTGGAGATGTGAACAGCGATGTGCCGTGGGAAGGGGCCGTCGAGCGGGTCATTTCCGCACTCAAGCCCCTTGGCGACGAATACCTGACCACCCTTGATCACGGCTTGCGCGACGGACGTTGGTGTGACCGGTACGA
>JBMOHI010000114.1:0-6382 GCA_049317925.1 Terrimicrobiaceae bacterium | reverse complement strand
AAGCCGGCGATGAGGTCGCGGTCGTCGCCGGGGGTTCGCATGAGGGTGACGATGGCTTCGCCCGCGAGCCGGATCTCCAGTGGTTCCTCGACGGCGACGGTGTCAGTTTTTTGCTGCGGGGGATCCCCGGTTTTCCAGGCCGTGATGGGGATTGTGCTGGCGGCCGGGGAATTCATTTCGTCAGAGGCAGTTTAACCACAGAGTGCACAGAGAACACGGAGGAAAAAAGGATGGTTCACAAATCGCCATCTCGGTGTCCTCTGTGCTCTCTGTGGTTCAAATTTTCTCCACTGTGACGAAGGCGTTGTAGTCCGGCACACCACCGCCGGCATCGACCACGCCCTTGCGGATGATGACGTTGCCTTCGGGCCAGTGAACTTGCAGGTTGCCGGACGCGATGGGGGCGGGAAAGGCGCGGGCTTCGAGGATGCCGAGGTCGTTGCGCAGACGGACGCGATCGCCCTTGACGAGGTGGAGACGGGCGGCGTCGTCGGGATTGATTAGGACCGCATCGCGGGCGGCACCGTTGATGGGATCCACCTCGGCGTAGATGAGGCTGTTGAATTGTTTGCCGCGGCGGGTGCTGGCTTTGAACTGTCCGGGTGGACGTTCGTCGTCAGGCAGGACGACGGCGTGAAGATGGCCCTTGCCGTCGGGGGTGGCGAAATGGCCGTCGGCGCAAAGATGCGGCCCGCCGTATTGGAAGGCGTCGCCGGTTTTGTGCAGATGCTGGACGCCCTCGTAAAAGGGGACAATTTTCGCGATCTCCTCGCGCATTTTTTGGCCGGTCTCGCAGCCGAGCAGATGGGCGCGATCTGGGTAGGTGGCGACGGCAAGTTCGCGGAGGATTTTCCATTCGGCGCGGGCCTCGCCGATCTGGCGGGGGATTTCTGGCGAGAACATCACGCGGCGTTCCGTGCTGGTTTCGGTGCCGCCGTCGTCCTGCTCGAAGCGGGTTTTCGCCGGCAGAAGGATGACTTCCTCCTGCGCCGGGATGAACATCTGGTCGGTGAGGATGATGTCCTGATGCACCCGCAGGGGGACATTTTCCAAGGCGCGGCGGACGTAGGCGGGTTCGGGCAGGTTGCGGAGAAAATTTCCGCCGAGGCAGTAGAGGAGATCGAGTTCGCCGCGCGCCGAGGCCTCAATCATTTCGGTGGTGGTGAGGCCGGGCCAGTCGGGCACGGGGAAACCGTATTGGGCGGAGAGGGCGGCGGCGTTATCGGCGTTGACCGGTTTCACGCCGGGGAAGGCGGTAGAATACGCGCCCATCTCGCTGCCGCCCTGCACGGAGGAATGACCGCGGATGGGCATCAGGCCGTTTTTGTCGCGTCCCACGTAGCCACGCAGGAGACCGAGGTTGAGAATCATCTGCACGGCGTCCGCGCCGAAGGCGTGTTGGGTGATGCCCATGCTCCAGATGAGGACGGCGTTTTTCGCGTCGCGGATGAGTTCGGCGAATTCGCGCATGGAGGCGCGGTTGAGACCGGCGCGGCGTTCGAGCGTTTCCCAATCGAGGGCGGCGGCGGCGGCGCGGAGTTCCTCCACGCCGGTCGTGTGGGTGGTGACGAAATCATGGGCCAGCCAGTTTTCCTCAAAGAGAATCTTGATGACGCCGTAGAGGAACGCGATGTCGCCGCCCTGGGTGACGGGGAACCAATAGTCCATGATGTCGGTGCCGAACACCGCGCTGGTGGGCGTGGAGGGCACCCAATAGCGTTCCATGCCGGGCTCGCGGTAGGGATTAACCATGACGACCTTGGTGCCGAGGGCCTTGGCTTCGTGGAGGTACTTCGTGCTGACGGGTTGATCGTTGGCGGGGTTGGATCCGAAGAAGATGATGAGGTCGGTGCCGTACCAATCCTTGTAGCTGCAGGTGGAGGCGGCCACGCCGAGGGTGCGCTTCATGGCGGCGGTGGAGGGCGAGTGGCAGATACGCGCGGCGTTGTCGATGTTGCCCGTGCCGAGGAAGCGGGCGACTTTTTGCGAAATGTAATAGATCTCGTTGGTCACGCCGCGCGCCGTGACGAAGAAGGCAAAACGATGGGGGTCCGTGACGCGGATTTTGCGGGCGATGCGGGAATAGGCTTCGTCCCAGGTGATGCGGCGGAAACCAGGAGCGTTCTTTTCGCGCAGCATGGGATGGGCCAGGCGGCCGAGTTCGCGCAGGCTGGCGTTGTCGAGTTTTTCTAGGGCGGCGACATCCTTGAGCAAATCATGATCGAGGGCGGCGACGGTATTGAGGCGCAGGAGATTCAGGCGGGTGAGGCAGAGATGGGGTCCCTTGATGGTCCAGTCGTGCAGGCCAGCCACGCCGAGGGCGCAGCCGTCGCATACACCGCGGGTGAGAATCTTCCAAGCGTAAGGGAGGTTGTCCCGGTTCTTCCACAGGACATCGAGCATGCTGAGAAAGTGATGCGGCTTGGTTTGCCCGAGGCCGAAGGGGATGAGGGAACGGAGGCGCTTGGGCAATGTCTTGGTGATGGCATGCATGGCAGGCGTCTTTAGTGTAGGGCGGCCGCGGCGAGGTTCAAGACGCGGGGCGCAGTCATGGTTTACGGCTGCAAGCCGGGAAGTTCGCGCAGGAAGATCTCCGTCAGCACGGTGCCGGTTTTTTCGACGGATTGCGGGTGGCCGGATTCTTTTTCCAGCGAGGTCATTTCCACATCGGAGATTCCACAGGGTGTGATGTGCTGGAACGCCTCGAGGGAGGAATTGCCGACATTGAGAGCGAGTCCATGCATGGCCACCCATCGCTTCACGCCCACGCCGATGGAGGCGATCTTTTTCTTGTTGGCCCAGACGCCGGTGAGACCTTCCCGCCGCCCGGTGTTCACCCGGCAAGCCGCGCAGGTGAGGATCACGACCTCCTCCAGAAAACGCATGTAGCGATGCAGATCGCGTCCGCGGTTTTGCAAATCAAGGATTGGGTAGGCGACGAGCTGGCCGGGTCCGTGCCAAGTGGCCTGTCCGCCGCGGTTGGTTTCAAAAACCGGATGCGGCAGTCTGCTGGTTTGGCGCAGACTGGATTGATCGCGGGTGCGGCCGATGGTGTAAACGGGTTCGTGCTCCAGTAGGAGAAGTTGCTCGGCACCCGAGCCTTCGAGATAGTCGGTCAGCAGGCGGTTTTGTAAATCCAGCGCGGCGGAATAGTCCATGCGTCCGAGCCATTGGACATTGATGGCGTTGGTTTTCAAATGCCGGTGAGCGGAGTTTTGCGGGCCCGGGCGGCATCCAGGGTTTGAAAATGGGTGATGCCGATGGCAAGGGCGTCGGCCGCATCGGCGGGCGGGGTCTGGGTGAGTCCGAGCAGGGCCCGCACCATGAAGGCGACCTGGGTTTTGTCCGCCGCGCCTCGTCCGACCACCGCTTGCTTGACCCGCCGGGGGGCGTATTCATAGCTGGGCAATCCGTTTTCGGCAGCGGCGAGAATGCCGGCCCCGCGGGCCGCGCCGAGGGTGATGGCGGTCTGATAACTCTGCACGTAGATCACTGCCTCAACCGCCAGGGCCTGCGGTTGGTGTCGCTGGATAATGGCTGTGACCTGATCGCGGATGGCGAGCAGGCAACCGGAGAGCGGAAGTTTGGGATGATTGCGGATGACGCCAAATGCCGGGGCGGTGATTTTTTTTCCCACGCGGGTGAGGATGGCGTATCCGGTGGAACGGAGCGCGGGATCAATCGCAAGGATGGTTTCAGACGGCATCGGCGAGCATTTCCTTCAGTTTCGCCAGAACAGCGCGGACTTCCAGCGCCGAAAGCTGTCCGTCCGGCGCTTGCAGCACCCGGACGCCTTGATTGGCCGGAGCCCAGATGTCCGGATCGGTCGGGCCAAAAAGCAGCAGGCAAGGGGTGCCCGCCGCGGCGGCCAGATGGGAGATCCCGCTGTCGTGTCCGACGAAAACCGTGCAGCGGGAGAGGACGGCACCCAAAACCGGCAGCGGAAGATTCTCCAGGAACGTGGTCCGGCCAGGCGGGAGAATTTGTCTGAGGAGGGAAAGCCTGTCTCCGTCGCTTTCCCCGCCGACGATCACGAGGTGGGCGGATGGGAATTCGCGATGAATCGTTTCGACGAACTGCCGCCAGTTTTCCGCGGGCCATTTCTTGTGTTCTCCGCCGCTGCCGGGGTGCAGGGCGAGGATGGGTCCGGCTGCGGCCGGAAGCAGCCGCTCCGCTTCCACGAGATCTTCCTGCGACGGAAAAAACTTCGCTGCAGGATCCTCCAGCCAGAGGGCGAGCTGCTCGAGGGGACGGGCCAGTTGATGGGCGGCATGGAGTCCGTCGCTGATTTTGGGCGACGCGGCGATGAGGTTTTTCACCCCGGCCCGGCGGAGGCAGCTTTCGAAAAGTTGGTCCGGGTCGTAGATATAGCTGAGGATTTGCTGAAACCCGGAAAAGTATTCGCAGAGTTCGGGATCGAGGTCCGCCTTGGGATTAAAGAAGCCGGCCAGCGGGCCGTATTCGATGGACCGCGTCGCGTTGGCGTAGAATCGTCCGTCGGCCAGCGCGGCAATGTGGCGGTAGCCAAGGATCTCCAAATGGCAGTCGGGAAAATTTTCCCTCAGCAGTCCAATGGCCGGCAGGGTGAGTAAAAAATCCCCGATCGCACCGCCGCGAATAACGAGGATTTTTGGAGTTTCGATTTTTGAATTTCGAGTTTCGACTGGTTTGGAAATCTCCCTCACTCGACAATCGGAAATCGAAAATCGGGAGTGTCAGAAGCTGTTGCTGCCGCCGCCTTGCATCTGTGACATCTGAGACCCGAGGACTCCAGGTCCTTCCCAGCCGGCCGGCTTGTTCCAGGGAATGGTTCCGCCTGCTTCGCTGGATTTGCGGGCTTCCTCATCCTGCTGAGCGCAGGATGAAAAGAGGAGAGTCATCGCGCACAAGGTCGCGGATGCGATCAGGCGCATGAGCGGATTATTCCTCGACGGTCTGGAAGATGACGTTGTCGCCGGGGGAGATCGTGGTGCCTTGCGGAACGCTGTTGGCCACGATGTCCGCGATGGAAGTCGAAGGTTCGACCGAGGTGACGCGAACCTTGCCCAGGAGCTGGGTTCCGCGCTTGACGAGAAGCTCGGTGTTGTTCACGACGCCGTTTTTGTCACCGAGATTCAGCACAACAAAATTCCAGGCAGGGTTGACGGCGAGAATGCGGCCTTCGAGGCCCTTCTTCGCGACTTTCATAGCGCGATCCTGTCTTTCCTTTTGGAAGACTTCCACTTGGCCGCGGGCGGAGTCCAGATCGGATTGGAGTTTGGCGACAAGGGTTTCGAGTTCCTGCCTTTTCGCTGCGGCATCGGCGTCAGGACTGACTGCGGTCTGTCCTCCTGCGGCGGTCTGGGCGGCGGCGAGATCAGCTTTGGCCTTTTCGAGGTCGGCGGTGATCTGGGTGACTTGGTCGGTGAGAGCGGTTTTCTCAGCGGTCACCTTGGCGGCTTCGCTCTTGGCTGTTTCCACGGCGGTTTGCAGTCCGGAGACCTGCGCCTCGGCAGCAGCTTTTTCCGAGGTGACAGTGGCGAGGTTTCCTTCGGTCGTCTTCAAGACATCTTTGGTCTTGGTCAGGTCACCGGTGGTTTTGGTGAGGTTGGCTTCCGTAGTGGCCAAGGTGTCCTTGGTTTCGGTGAGTTTGCCTTTATTGACAAAACCCAGCCCGGCGGTGGCGAGGCTGATTGCGATCGAAGCGAATACTAGAATTTTTCCCATAGGACGACTGGAGGTGGTTTAATGCAGCGAGCATGTGAATAACGAAAGGCGAAGTTATTCGCAAGCAACAAAATTCAGAAATCATCTTTCGATTGCCAGACGGCCTCAACGCGATAGGTTGCTTCTTGCCAGAGACTATGGACTGCAGATGGAGGAACCCCGCCAGGGCAGGAATGCAGCAACGGTACTTTGCTTTGCTTTGCCGTAGTTCTCTGGCGCTTTCTTGACTCTGCCCCGCAGAAATTTACTCTCTTGCCGTGATGGAAACCAATGTCCTCGAACATGTCCGCGGCAGTCTGCAGGATTTCCTTGCGGCCAAGGGACTGCGGCGGACGGTGCAGCGCGAGGCCATCATTGAGGCGGCCTTCGGCACGAAGGAACATTTTTCCGCCGAGGAACTATTGGCCATGGCCAAGCGGATCGAGAAGTCTGTTTCCCGAGCGACGGTTTACCGCACTCTGCCGCTCCTGGTGGAGAGCGGATTGCTGCGCGAGATGGATCTGGGGAGCGACACGAAGGTTTACGATCCCAACTTCATCGAACATCCGACGCACAACCATCTCATCTGCGTGGACTGCAACAAGATCATCGAGTTTGAAGACCCCAACATGGAATTGCTGGAAAACTGCATCACCCGGCGGCTCGGTTTTTCCCCGGCCAACAAGGCGGTCAAGAT
>JBMOHI010000113.1:0-6418 GCA_049317925.1 Terrimicrobiaceae bacterium | reverse complement strand
TGCCCTGGTCGTTCTATGCGCGGACCCACGGCTGGCCGCCGCCGAGCGAGACCCACCTGTATCACGCGAACTACACCAAGGGCGCGGACGCCGTGGCTCAGAAAATCGCGCAATTCGAAGAGTTTACCCGGATCCGGAAAGGTGGACTGCCGGCGTTGGCGTGGTCCTGCCTGCGCCGGCTGCCTGCTGCTCTGGCGAAACCCCCTGAATAGTCATTCAATACGGAACTCCGGCCCGCCGTACTTACGAAGCCAAGAGACGGTATCCCGTATCCCATCATCTAAGGAGAACGGACCTTTTCCCAAAACCCGGAATGTCCTCTCCATCGGCGTCGGATAGTCGCCTGTCATACTGCGGTATCGGGGAGAGGTCAGATAAAATTGCTTCCCGCGAAGTGCTGTGATGACGTCCCCGGCGAGCGCTATGCCACGGAGCAGTGGGCGAGGAACCTTCGGCGCAGACCGCCCGCAAAGAGCCTTCGAAAAACCGCTGGCCCAATGATAGATATCGGCGACCTCATCACCAACGTAGAACGTTTGCCGGTTAACCTCTTCCGTTGGCAGTTCCAGCACCCGCAGCATTTGCCAAATGATGTTTCCGACATAGGCATAGCAGCGCATGACCGGCGCCCCGCCAGGGTGGAAGTAGAGTCCCTTGGCGGCGATCCTCCAGAATTCTTTGGGATAGCGCCAATGCCACGGACCCCAGACATTTGTAGGGCGGACGAGCGTCCAGCAGTAGGACAAGTCAGCTTTCCGTGTGAGTTGTTCCGTGATCACCTTACTCTGGCCGTACACCGTGTGTGGAAAATAGTCATCGTCACCGAGAGGCAGGCGGCCCGGACCCGCGACATACTGGGAGGAAATAATCACCGCGCGTTTGAGGGAGGGCACGGACTGAGCCGCTTTCAGAAAGTTGGCCGTTCCCTCGGTGTTTTCCCGATACCCCTCTTCGACTGTGGTACTCTCATCGCAGTCGGCTCGGGCGCCGAGATGGAAGACGAAATCCGGCGCAAAAACAGCCATCGCATTCCTCAAGGCTTCGGCGTCTAGCAAATCGCCCTTCGTCCAGAGGCCGGCGTGATCGGGGCAACGCGGAGCCACTTTGTCAAAGTTGGCCACTTCGTCTCCACGGCGCAGCAATTCGGCGACAAGGTTTGTTCCAATAAAGCCGCTACCTCCGGTCAGAAAGAACTTCATGGAACGAGGATGGCTGTAAAGATGTGGGTTTTGCACATCAAAAGATCCCGCCCCGAAAAATCAGGAATTGTTGCCCCGAGGAAATCGCCCCGATACTTTCAGGAGATGCCCGAAAAACGCCGTTACCTTCCGCTCGTTGTGGTTGCCGGCCAGGTCCCGCCGCCGACCGGCGGCCAGAATATCATGATCGAAAGAATCGCCGCCGAACTTTCGGGCGACACCCGGTGGCGCACGGTCCAACTTCCCTTCTTCTTCACCCCATCTTTTCAGAGTGTCCGCCGGGTTCGGGCGGGAAAAATCGTTGAGCTTTTTGCCGTCTGGCTGCGGTTTCTCAAGCTTATTGTCCGGGAGGGAATCCCGGATTTGCTGATTTATCCCAGCGGCGGACCGCAGACCGTCTCGGTCATCCGCGACATTCTACTTCTGCCGCTTTTCTGTGCCCTCAGCCGGGCTGTATTGGTTCAGTTTCATGCCGCGGGTATTGAGGAACGCTTGTCCCGGCGGCGGGGGCTCATTGAATGGCTCCTGCGGGAATCCTATCGGAAGGTTGCGGGAGCCATAGTGATGACAGGCTTCAATTCCCGGGATCCACGCGCTCTGGGCATCCGCAAAATTGAGGTTATACCGCACCGCATCTGCGATGAGAACCCTGAGGGAATTCTACCCGATTACGCCCCGTTCCTTTCGTTGCCGCCACCGGCTTCCGCGTTGCCCTTTGTCATTCTTTATGCGGGACATCTTTACGATATGAAAGGAACCCCCCAATTGGTTGAGGCCTTCGGCGTCATCGCCAAAGAGCATCCCTCGACAAAACTTGTGCTGATGGGTGAGTTTTTGCCGCCTTACACAGCGGAAAGATGCCGCGCCCGCTGCCGTGAATTGGAGGTGGAAGACCGGGTGATGCTGACTGGTGTTCTCCAGGGCCACAAAAAAGCCGCGCAGTTTCGCGCGGCGCACCTTTTTGTTTTCCCCAGTGTGGCACCCTACGAATCTTTCGGATTGGTGATGGTGGAGGCGATGATGTGGGGCCTTCCGGTGCTGGCTACAGACTGGCGGGGAAATCGCGACGTGGCGGGCCCGGATGCCGCCTATTGTGGTGCGTCTGATCCGGAGGTGCTGTCGCATCTGGCCGACTCTCTTGCCGCGCTCCTCTCGGACCCGCAGATTCTTCCCGCGATGGCGGCTACGTCCCGCCGCCGGTATGAATCCAACTTCCGGCAGAACCCCGACCCGTGCGACTACCGGAATCTCGTGGCCCGGCGGCTTTTCCCATGATCTTTTCCATAATCACCCCCACGTATAATCAGCTCGACTGGTTGAGGCTTTGTATCGCGAGCGTGCGGGATCAAGCCACGGGTTTCTCCGGGCTGCAGGTCGAACATATTGTCCAGGACGCCGGATCTGAGGGCATTGGGGAGTTCGCTCGAGGTGTAGGAGCGGAGTTTAACCATAATGACCACCAGATTTTGCCGCCCAATCGGAGCGACTCCGTCCCTGAAATCATCGATCGACGTCCTTACTCGCTAAAGATCTTCTCTGGGAAGGATGGGGGAATGTATGACGCGATCAATCGCGGGCTGAGGAGATCATCTGGGCAGATTTGTGCCTGGTTGAACAGCGACGAGCAATACCTTCCCCAAACACTGGCCACGGTCGGGGACTTTTTCTCGAGCCACCCCCGCGCCGAAATGGTGCTGGGCGACACCATCATATTGAACGAAAGCCTGACGCCCTGCTCTCTGCGTCCTGGCGTTCCGCCCATCCGGCAATACATCCAAGCTTTCAACCTAAACATCCATTCCAGTTCGCTCTTCTTCCGCCGATCCCTTCTGGATCGCGGTATTCTCTTGGGCGAGAGATTCCGTTCAATTGGCGACTCGGAATGGATCGCCCGCTTGCTGGATGCCGGAGTTGTTATTCACACTGTTCCCAAGACCCTTTCGACGTTCGTCCTAGGCAAACGGAACCTCAGCGGTGCCGTGCTTTCTTCCGAGGAGAAAGCGGTTTGGGCGAAAGAGTTGCCATTGTCTACCTCGGAGCGCGCCCTATTGAAGGCCCGTCACGTTTTCCGCCGCTTCACCAGAGGAGCGTATAGGCCGAGATATCAGGGAGTGGAATTGTTTACACTTGGTGATCCGGAGCGTCGGACGGCTGTACCTCCGCGCTGGTTGGATTTCCGCTTTCGGGTTTGATACGGAGGATGCGGGATGGATTTCCCGCAACGACGGCGCGATTGGGAACGTCCTTAACCACCACCGCTCCCGCGCCAATGACCACGTCGTCGCCGACGTGGATTGGCCCGATGATCAGGGCGTTGGCGCCGACATCAACACGATTCCCGAGGACCGGTGCCGCCGAAAAACCGCCACCCTCGAGTTGCTTGATCCCGATGGTGACGCCATTGCGCAGCGTGCATCCGGCTCCGATGACCGTACCGTCGTTCACCACGAGACCCTGGCCGTGTTCGAGGCGCAATCCGGAACCGACTTTGGTCTTCCAAGGAAGTTCCACGCCGAGGACCCATTCGACGAGAACTCGATAGGTGATTCCGTAAAGTGCCGCGATGGGAAGGAGCCACCATGGACCGAAACGCAAGGCATGGGCAACCCGGAAGGCCAGAAGCAAAATAGCCCCCTTTGGATTGGATTTGTTGGCCTTGAGATCTTGGAGCAGCTTCATCGATGGAAAGGTTTCCAAAATTGCTCCCGGCGTGCGAGAGGTTTGACATGCGCGTCGTTCATATTGGTCATGTTCCCTTGACGCCAGATCACCCCGATGCAGGACGAATGGTTCTGCACCCCGGACGGTGGGCGTTGAATCTTGCCATCGCCCAGAAGACTTTTGCGGGCATTGACCCTGTGTTTGTAACCCAGGTTCCAGGCGGGACGCGAAACTTTACCACTGAAATAGAAGGAATTCCTGTGCACTATGTGGCGGGCCCCAACCGCTTTCGGGCGGCCTGTCTTTTTTTGAAGGATTCTCTCAGAATTTCGAGGTATGTTCGGGGCCTGGCTCCTGATTTGGTTCATGCGCATGGCACGGAGGACGCCTATGCGCTTGCCGCCGAGGCTTGTGGGCGTCCTTGCTTGATCACGGCTCAGGGATGTTACTTCATAATCAACCGGGGATTCCCTCCGCCGCCAGTCAGCCGCGCTCGAGCCATTCAGTTCGCTGAATGGATCGCTTTGCGACGCGCGAAGGATGTCGTCGCAAAAAGCGCCTATGTGCGGGACGAATTGCGTGCGGCCTTTCCCAAGCTTCGCCTGCATGAGATACCCAACACGATCGATGCCAGTATTCTGTCGATCCCGGCAGATCGTCCGAAGCGAATGGGGCACATAGCATTTGTAGGCACAATTGTAGAACGAAAAGGAGTTCATTTGCTTGCGGAGGCCCTTGAGATATTGTGCCAGGAGAATCGAATAAGGAGAAATGCTGGGGGTGCATTTTGGCCATCTGATTTGACGCTGCACGTTTTCGGAGACCGACCTGGCAGGGAGTCCGCGTATGAAGTTGAACAAACGAAGCGCCTTCGATCCACCCTCGGAAAGCGGGTTGTTTTACACGGGACCGTCCCGGCAATCCAGGTAGCGGAGGAGCTATCAACTATCCCGCTTTTGGTCGCCCCCTCGATCGAAGAAATGTTCGGCAACCAGCTTGTTGAGGCGTTGATTGTTGGGGCTGAACCAATCGTGACAGAAGGTACAGCAATGGCCGAAAACGTGAGGAAAATAGGCCGCGGGAGAATCGTTCCCCAAGGTGATGCGAGGGCACTCGCCTTCGCGATCAGACAGGCGTTGACGGAGGGGAACGGTCACGCGCTGCAAGCGCGTTCTGCCGCGCTGGATGTGTTTGGCCCGGAAGTTATCGCACTCCGTCATCGTGAGGTTTACGAGCAGATTCGTAACCGGTCCTGATGATTCTTGCGGGACTGCCCGCGACCACTGAGTCGGGAGGGACACTCTTCAAAGCCACGACAGCACCGGCACCGATGATGGAGCGAGCACCGATATGGACACCCTTAAGAATCATCGCATTTACGCCGACAAAAACGTCCGATTCAAGAACGACCGGAGCAGACAAGATGTTCGCTTGATCGCAATCGGGATCTTGTCGGAGAACATGATCTAATGAGTGAAAATCGTGATCATAGATTCTCACGTTTCCTCCGAGTTTAACCCGGTCACCAATTACGATTGAAGACCGGGACGAAATGACTGGCGAGGACATCCCAACGTCATTGCCCACGGTGATCTCACCGGTCCTCCAACAGTGGAAGACCGCTGGGCCGGTGAGGCCCACCAGATTGACGGCGGGCCGCGCGTAGATTGTGCAGCGGTCGCCCAAACGGATGCCGGCCCACTTTTGCGATCGAAGAATGACCGGACCATCGACCAGCAAGCGGCTTCCGGCCTGAGCGCCATGGATCCGCAGCATGGTCCGCATTTTTAGTGTGCTCCACGTCCGGGAAACGAGGTGGACTATTCGATCGGCAAGAAACACGATGGAAATCGACAGGGGATATTTCATTGGAAACCTGGGGGAGTATCCGGTCTTCCTACCGGGACCAAATATCCATCGGATCCAGGGCGGCTCCGCCCCAGTGCTGCCATCCGATAATAGCGACGATGGCCATCACCCCTGAGAAGACTAACAGAGTTGGAATGACCAGCAGGGTGAGAAGGAGCCGGCGGGTGGTGGAGATGGTGCGGACATATTGGGCCCGCTGTTGATCGTCCAGGGTGTTGAGCGAGATCCCGAATTGCTCCTGCGCTTTTTGCCAATGGTCAAAAGACGGCCGGACTTCGCTGATCCTCTGGGCAAGGGCTTCCTGCTTTCGTCCTGCCAGGAGCAAATCGAGAGTTTCTTGCGACGATTCCGAGTACCGTCGGAAAAGTGTGATGATTCTGGCTTTGTCCTGGCTGAGTTCCGGCGAGGCTCCGGTGTTTTGCGCGAGGATCAGGTGGGAATAGGCGTCCAGATTTTCCTTCCGCTTGCGGAGGGCGTCGTTTAGTTCCTCCGCATCTGTGGCGAGCAAGGAATTGAGCGTGGCGCGGTGTGCGTTCGAAAGGCGGGTGGCCATCTCCTGGGTCAGGTTGAGGCTGTTTGTGAGTGCAGCATCCCGGCCCTTTTGCAGGCTGTAAAGACGCTCGGAAATGACCCATTGGGCGATGACAAATCCGATGGAAACCGCGCCGATCAAGGCACAGATGCCAAAG
>JBMOHI010000112.1:0-6423 GCA_049317925.1 Terrimicrobiaceae bacterium | reverse complement strand
CTCGTGCGGCAGAACTGGGCCGCCGTCATGCGCGCCGGTTACTTTGCCGAACGCAACCATCCGTGGGAGCGGTAAGCGCTCAACCCATTCTGCGAGCCCATCCATGGCACCACGTAAAAACCACCGGGATACGCCTGCGGTTGTCCCACCCGCGGGCGACAATCCGCATAGAATTCAAGATCCCAACCTATGAACGAACCAGAGATTTGATTTCGTTCTGCTGGAAACCAAAGACAAATAGACACCATGAAATTCATATCCATTCCCGCGCAAAACTGGGGGTTCCAACCCCTCGAGCGGCTTGCGGAGTTACGGACTCCCTCAAAAGAACTCCTTGGCACGCTCTACAAGACGTTCCGTAACGATCCTGTTCAAGTTCCCGGAAAACCCATCTGGGTTTACATGAAAAAGGGCGATGGTGGTTGGGCCGCCATCAGCGAACACTCTGAGGCGGATCTGAGGGAAAAAGTCCTCTCGCTCTACCAATGAGGATGTAGAGCACATTACCAGTGCCAAGCATCCGGCTCACCGCTTCCTCTTGAATGAATCGGGCAGTCCCAGCGGCTGTCCTGCCTCCACTGAAACAATATTCGTATGCCAAAAACAAAACCGCCCTCATTCTTCGCCCTCATCAGCGACATCCACTCCAACATCGATGCCCTCGACGCAGTCCTTGCCGACATCGAAAAATGGCCCTGCCGTGGCATCCTCTGCCTTGGCGATATCGTTGGCTACGGTCCCGAACCGGCGGCCTGCGTTCAGCGGATCATGGACACATGCGCGGTTTCAGTCATCGGAAACCACGAGGCGATGCTCTTTCTGGCCGAGCAGTTTCCGCCGGACGAGTTGGGCGCGTCCGTTGCCGACCCAATCGCCCTCGCCTTCAAACAAGTCAGCGAGGAGCAGATGAGGTGGCTGCGCAGCCTCCCGATCACGGCCGACCTCGATCCGATGATGCTTTCGCACGCCTCGCTCCATCAGCCACCCTATTTCCACTACATCTATGACATGGACGAGGCGAAGGCCCACTTCGTGGCTCAGACAACGTTTGTCAGTTTTCATGGCCACACCCATGTGCCGGTGATCTGGGAGGAGAAAGGGAGCGAGATCTCCGGCTTCGAGCCGGTGGACAAACCCGTGCGTCTCGATGAGGGCAGCCGCTACGCAATCAACGTCGGAAGCGTCGGCCAGCCGCGCGACAATGACCCCCGCGCCAGCTACGCCCTCTACGACTACCAGAACCACCTCCTTCTCCACCGGCGGGTGGTTTACGACATCGCCCGCGCCCAGGCACGCTTCAAAAGAGTCAAACTCCCAGCCCGTAACGCCAGCAGGCTCAAGAAAGGACAATGAAACCCATCAGAACAGCCTACTCGGACGCTTACTACTGCGAGACCCCGCAGCCCTCAATGCGGAAGCTGCCGCTTGTGGCCCGCCTGGCCGAAGAGCAAGGATACGCCGAGCTCGTTGCTCCCGAGCCGGTGGGCCGAAAGGAGTTGGAACTGATCCACCAGAAGCGCTTCGTGAAAAGCGTCATGACCGGGAAAGGGGAACTCGCGGATTGCGCCTTCGGGTTCTGGAGCGAGAGTTACCGCGACGGGGTGCTTGCAATCAATGGCGGAAACCTCCTCGCCGCAGAGATGGCGCTTGAGGACGGAATTGCCGCCAACGTCGGGCAGGGATTTCACCATGCGAGGGCCGAGTTTGGTGCTGGGTTTTGCACTTTCAACGGCCTCGCCCTTGTGGCGGCACTCAACCCGGATCTCCCTGTCCTCGTGATCGACTGCGACGAGCATGCGGGCGATGGCACAGCCGAGCTCACCGTGAAGATTCCGAACCTGACAAATTTCTCAATCTGCGGGAGCCGGATGGGGTGCCGTGAAAACGAGCGATCTATCCTCCGGCATGTCGAACGGCGCGACGAGGCAGCTTACCGGAAGCATCTTCGAGAGGCGCTGGACTTCGCTGCTTCGACCAAACCCGCGCTCGTCATCTACCAGGCCGGCATGGATCCGCACGAGGATGACCCGCTCGCGAGATCCCAAATGACCGGGGATTTTCTCCGGTATCGCGACATGTTCGTCATGGAAACGCTCGCTCTGGAGCTCGAGATCCCGTTCTTCTTCGTCCTCGCCGGAGGATACCAAGAGCCGATGGAGGATAAGCTGGTGCCCCTGCATCTCGGAACATTTGAGATTGCGGCCAAGGTAAAAAGCCTCGCCGACTGACGGTCTTCAATCAGCCGGCTGGGGGGCGATTTCGTCCATTTCCTCGCCCTCCTTTTTACTGGCCGGTCGATGCGGAGGGGGGGGGATTTGGCAGCGGGTGTTTTAGGCGGCGTAGGTGGGGAGCCCCATGGCACGGGAGGCCCTCTCCATCATATCGGCGGATTTCTTGAGACGCTTGAGCAGGACGCGGAGTTTCATTTGCCCCCCTCCTTGTTCTGAAGGTTGAGTGGCATGAGGACCTGCCCGGTGGAGGTGGTCCACAACTGGCCCTGCTGCTGTATCACCACAACGGGCTGCGGGCTCCTGTCTGTGATGACGAACTGACCGTTCTGTTGGATGACCAGCACGGGCACGGGGATCAGGGAAGGCGGTTGTGGTATCGGCTGAAACAACGGCTCTCCTGCAAAGGCCGCGGACACGACGCAAGAGCAGAGCGAGACGATCATTTTCATTTTGATTCCTTCAAGGCGGCAACCGCTGCCCGCTTGCGGGCGTTTCTTTTGGGTTTCGGCTTTCCGCTCACATGGGCAAGGAACTGCTCGTCCGCGCCCGGATAAAGTCCGCCCATCCTTGGCGTTGGCACTTCCGGGTTGGCATTGATGCCGCTCCACAGAAATTCACTCGTGTGGGAGCGAATCCGGCCAATGAAGAGTTTGCGGACGCTGGGAACAAGGAAGTCGGAAGACAGGAGACGGACGACTTTTTCGCATTCATCCCACTGGCCAATGCCGGCGAGACCGGCGGCGATATTCATTACAGGGGATTCATCCCACGGCCAGCGGTTCCGGCACTCGCTCCACGCGCGAATCGCTTCCGC
The DNA here is from genome assembly GCA_049317925.1 of Terrimicrobiaceae bacterium. Classification (GTDB taxonomy): domain Bacteria; phylum Verrucomicrobiota; class Verrucomicrobiia; order Chthoniobacterales; family Terrimicrobiaceae; genus CAMASH01. The sequence continues at coordinate 3,378 of JBMOHI010000112.1, read as the reverse complement.
AATGTTCCCTGCGCGAAAATGGCAGTTTCCGAGGGCGAGAAGCGCTAGGCCCGAGGATTTGTTGGCAGGAGACAGGCTGTCGTAGCTTTCCTTGATGAATCCGGCGATGTCGCCATTGCATTCCCAGTTCTTCAGGTAGCGGAAATCTTCCGGGCTCTCCGCATGCTGGGCTCGAAGCTCCTCGATGAGCGGAGCGAGAAGCGGGATGGCAGGGAGATCGGCCGGGGTTGCGCCGAATGGTGCGCGAAGGAAATACATGAGGTGATACCGGGCGGCACCAAAGCGGCCGCGCCTGGCTGCGAACTCCGCCATGGCTGGCTGGTGTTCCCAGATGATCCGGTTCGCTTTCCTGCCGATTTCCTCAAAAACCGCCAGCCGTGCCGTGGCTACCTCTTGCTGCCAGCGGACAAAATCCCGGAATGCTTCCGGTTGGAGCTGCTCCTGCGGGGGGGATACCTCAAACGTCCCCGAACTAATGTTTTCGAACAGGCTGTGAAACTCGGTCGGCATCGTCTTGAAATCGACGTGGTCAACGATGCGCGGCGGCAGAGAATCCGCATTATTCGTGGCGACCCCGGCAAACGGGACGGGGAGGAACCGGATCGCATCCTCCAGCGAAATGGGAAGATCGGCGGCATTTTCCCACAGCGGTGCCAGTTCGCTGTCGAGGAACGCCTTTCTCCAAGGCTGCCAACCCGTCAAATTCCCGGCAGCGAAGCTCCGAAACAAATGACCGAGGGCATCCGAATACCGACCAAGAACAGAGGCCCGGCAGGCCAGCCCGTATTGCGTGGAGATTTCGCCGTATGTGGACTCCGGCTTGATGGATTTTTCAAGGTTATACGCATCCAGCGTCCTGCCCGCATAATTGAAGGCGATGCAGGCGTTTTGTGTCTCCTCCTCGGTGAGGCCAGGGAATTCGAGCAGTTGATCGGCCAGCGCTGCCGCCCGGTCAAGGCATCCGCGTTGCAAGTAAATATGCAAACCCGCATGGACCGAGTGCCTGTCCGGTGCGGCGGCAAGGGCGCTGTCGATTGTGGATGATGCCTCGTCGAGAAGCCCGAGTTCGGCGAGCGACGTCGCCTCGATGGTGAGTTTGTGTGTGTTCATATGGATGTGGATGCATCAGGAACACGTTCCGCAGTGGACATTTGATGTTCGGCCCCCGCCTGTCGGCGGACACCGCGCATTGGACTGTTTCCAGCCCTCCACCGTGAGGATCTCCATCACCTTCGGTTGGTGGCTCACCGGATTTCCCGGATAAGCGTTCTTGATGCCTCATTACAGATACCTGAACCGCCGTGAGCATTCAACGCGGCAGTGTGTCATAGCCCCAACTTTTCCTCCGCATATTGCAACCCCGGGAGTCGAAATATTTGCGAGTTCTGTTTGTAGTAGTCTGACCACCAATGAAAACGGTGAACTTTCGACAAGGGGGAGCGAGTCCCTGAAGTGGGATCCCGCATTGACGGCCTTAGTGAAAGACTGTCTCGAGAAGATCCGTTCTTTACCCAAGGAGCAGGCGCTACAACACTTGCGCGAGCACTGGCGACTCGTGCTGCCCAAGGATCCGGGGTCGCGAATCTTAGCGGCCTACGGGAGTCTCTTGCAGCATCACAAAGGGAACCCGTAAGTCAGGTCCTCTACAGCGAGCCCACCGGGCGGAACATCGGGCTGCTCGCCGACCGCGAAGCCAACTCTACCTGCGCACTGAGGCCGGCGCGGACGCCCCTCGACTCTATCCTTTTGTCCATTTTCTGGCCCTCCTTTTTTCTGGGCGTTCGAGCCGCAACATCTGGATTTCGGCCCGGGTCTTGACCGCCACGAGCGGGCACATGCCCATACGAGCGGCAAAGCTCTCCATCGCGTCGGCGGCCTTCTTGAGGAGCTTGAGCCGTTCTCGGAGCTTCATTTTTCCCCCCATTTCGGTTGGAGCGGCATCAGGACCTTCCCCGTGGAGGTTGTCCACAACTGGGGCTGCCTCTGGACGATCACCACAGGGGCGGGGCTCTTGTCGGTGAAGACAAGCTGGCCGTTCTGCTGGACGATCAGGACGGGCTGAGGAAGCAGTAGGACAGGCGCCGGCTGCATTGGGGGTAGAGGCTCCAGGGCGCAGACGATCGAGAGGGTTCCAAGGAGGGCTGCGAGAACGAGTGTTTTCATGCGGTCAGTATTTCAGAGGAGGCAGGACAAATACAGGCCCGCCCCAAAAATATATTTGGAAAGGCATTTTTCCATGGGAGCAGTCGCCTCTCTTCCGACTTTCGAGGACCGTGGTTGTCCCTCCCCCTTTGCCACAGTGTCCACATGACAACTGATCTCGAAGAGAGGGAGGACATCGTGCGCCACTTGACCGGCATCCTCCTCGCTCAAATGCGCAACGAGGACGACAGCATCCTTTAAACCCGATGAAGTATCAATTGATCAATCTGTCGCCATGGCCGGATCGAATGCTCAAGAGAGCTGTTCGGCAGGGTTGGCGAGAAGGCACATCGGAAGCGACGATTTACGTGAGTGATCGCTGGTTTGACCACGGGCGACACATGGAAGGGGAAACGAAATTGCCCGTGGATAAATCGGTCGAGTGGGACGGGATTTGTTACTACGAGGAGAAGATTACCTACATCTTCCTGAGCCAAACAACCGCGTTCCCGTTGGTATGGTGGGTCAACACGGGGTTCAACGCCAGTTACCAACGTGGAATGGTGTTCAATACGCCGGCCGAATATTTCCTCTACTGTATCGCGCACGAGTTGTCCCACATCTGGCAAAATGAAAATCGACGCAGGAAGTGGCTGGGAGACGGAATGCCCGGGGCCGATGCGGAGATGGATGCCGACCTCTACGCGATTCTCAAACTGAACGAATACCGGCGGAAAACGAGGTTCAAAGACTGCCAGGAATTCTGAACCTATCTAAAATAGAGTTGGCCCGTTGTCAGCACTATCAGAGAGAAGCCGGTTATCGATCAGGCCAAGCACATCCGCAATATCGCGACAGCGGAGGAGCTGCGCCTTCGAGACGTTCAGGCGTTCGGCCAGTAGCTCGGCATTGCCGAAGAGGCCGGGAAGCCGTTCCCAATTCCCCACCAGACGAATATCCTCCCCGGTGACGGAAAGCAGGACCTGATTGAGAAGCTGGCGGTTTGTCATCCTCGAAGTTGTATTCAAGCCAATCGGACAAGATCTGTCCAACCCCGGCTGCCGATCCGTTCCGCGATTCAGCCGAAGTCCGGGATCTAACCACAGAGAACACAGAGGCACGGAGGGTACAACCGAAGAGCAGCGGAGATCTGAGCGGAACGGCGGGGCTGGCTAAACGGTCGCGGGTTTCGTCGTGTTCGTTTTTTCCACCAGATCGCTTTTCGCCGAATTGATT
>JBMOHI010000111.1:0-6426 GCA_049317925.1 Terrimicrobiaceae bacterium | reverse complement strand
CTAGGGTTCCATCTCGCCATCACCGCCCGGTCCGGGAGGCCGGGGCGGAGGAGGCGGTGGTCCGAGTTTTTCCAATAACGGGGCGACAGAAGGATCGGCTTTCAGAATTGCGTCTTTCATGGCCTTCCTGAATTCCTCGCCGGCCGCGCGGCGTTCCTCGGGAGTCTTGGCCTCGTCCTTCTTCTTTTCCGCGGCAATCACGGCGGGATCGCTCTTGGCCTTATCACGGGCCGCTTGGAATTTCTCGCGCTCGGCATCGTTCAATCCGCCCGGGCCGGGAGGCGGTCCGCCACCATCTTCCTTGCGGTCTTTCCACCCTTTGCCGCCATCTTTGCCACCGCCACCTGCCTGCTTTTTGATCAATTCACCGAGCCCGGGATCAATCTCCTGCATCTTTTCCCGCATGGCTTTGAAGAACTCTTCGTTGGCCTTGTCGGCATTCTGACGCAGGGCCTGGATTTTCGGGTCCTGGATGGCTTTTTCGCGGGCGGCCTGAAAGCGCTCGCGGATTTCCGGCGGCAGATTCTCCAACATCCGGTCGCGCATTTTCTCGCGGGGGGGCTTCCCGCCCTGCGGAGGTTTGGGCGGCATCGGAGCGTCGGGGTTTTCGGCGAAGGCGCCGGACCAGCAGCCTAAGAGGGCGCAGGCGGTGAGGGTGAGGATTTTGTTCTTCATAACGTTCTGGGTATTCAACCCGACGCTCCGAAAAAAGTTGCGTGAATCCTCAGATCAGGCTCGGAGCGGGGGCCCGGAAAACCGAGCGGCCCCGGACGAACGTTTCCACCACGGCGGCCGGCCCGCCGCGATAGACCAACAGCGAGATCACGTCCTCGGCAGAGAGTTGCGCGTGGGGATTGAGTTTGCGGCCGTAGGGTGTGATGGGGGCGAGGTCGAGAACGACCACATCGGCCTCCTTGCCGATTTCGAAGGAGCCGATGGTGCGGCTTTTGCCCAGGGCATCCGCGCCGCCCAGCGTCGCGAGATGGAAGGCCTCGACCGCGCTGGCCAGGGGAACGGTTGCATCGTGATAATGGCGCGCCTTTTGCGTTTCAATGGCCGAGCGCATGACCTGCCACATGTTGAGTTCGGGTCCGCCGGCAACGTCGGATCCGAGGCCGATCCGCAGTCCCGCCTTGCGCAAACGGTCCATCGGCATGAGGCCGCTGGTCAGGAAAAAATTCGAGGTCGGACAATGCGCGACCACGGCGCCGGCTTCGGCCATTTGGGCGATTTCGGCGTCGGAGAGATGGATGCAATGGCCCAGGATCGTCCTGGGTCCCAGCACGCCGTAGTGGGCATAGATGTCGGTATAGCTGGCGCGGTCGGGAAACAGGCTTTTCACCAGCGCGATCTCGTCGGTGTTTTCGGAAAGATGGGTTTGGATGTAGGCTCCATGTTTCCGGGCCAACTCACCGGCGCGGCGCAGGAGTTCGCCCGAACAGGAAACGGCGAAGCGGGGGCTGAAGGCGTATTCCAGACGCCCGCTGTCGCGGCCATTCCATTTGCGGCAGAGCGATTCGCTTTCGGCGCAGGATTGGTCGGGAATCTTTTCCGCGGGCAGGGAACCGTAACTCCCGACATCCATCATGACCTTGCCGATGATGAGCCGCAGGCCGCTTTCCTCGGCGGCGGAAAAGGCCGCGTCCGCGCTGTCTTCAAAAATCGCGGCGTAGAGCATGGCGCAGGTTGTGCCATGGCGGGCCAGATCTTCGAAAAAGGCCCGCGACTGCACGCGCGAGGTGGCGGCCTTGAATTGCTTCTCGAGCGGAAAGATGTGCTGTTTTAGCCACGGCAGCAGGGCCTCGGAGTGGCGGGCCACGGCGGGGTACTGAGGCAGGTGGGCATGGACGTCGATCAGGCCGGGGATGAGCACGGCCTCGGGCGAATGCATCCACCGGATGTCGCGGCCGGCCTGGGCCACGCGGATGGATTCATAGCTTCCGCAGGCGGTGATGCAGCCTTCCTCAATCAGCAGTGCACCATCTCGGATGCCGCGCAGCCGGTCGCGGGAGGGGGCATCAATGAGAAATCCGCGGATTCCGAGGGGGCGTTGATCAGACAGCATGAGTGGTCAAGGATGGATCGGGGTTCGCACTTTGCGTCTGACTTTGTGAAATGGGCAGCAGAATTTTGAAGGAAGCCCCGCTGCCGGGAACGCTCACGACCGAGACATGGCCCCCGTGGGCCTGCACGATGTGTTTCACAATGGAGAGCCCGAGCCCGGTGCCGCCGGCCAGGCGGGAGCGGTCCTTGTGCACGCGATAGAACCGCTCGAAAACATGCGGCTGGTCGTCGTAGGGAATGCCGGGGCCGTTATCGGAAAAGACGATTTCCACGTTGCTCCCCTGCCGGAGGACCGAGATGCGGATGAGGGCGCGCTCGATGGGTCCATGGCGGAGCGCATTTTCCAGGAGATTGGCGAAAACCTGTTCGATCCGGCGGGCATCAGCCTCGATCTCCGCGGCCTCCGGCTGGCAATCCACCTGGACACTGGCGTGGCGCTCCGCGATGGCGGGTTCGAGTCCCTCGATGACGCGATTAAGGACGGCGGGAAGATTGACAAACTGGAGCTGGATCTCCGGCGAGCGGTGTTCCATGCGGGAAATGGTGAGCAGATCCTCAATGAGGAGAGTGAGGCGCTCGCCATTCTTGTGCATGACGCGAAGGGATTTTTCCGCCATGGGGCGATCGTCCAACGCGCCGTCGAGCAGGGTTTCGATGTAGCCGTTGATGATGGAGAGCGGGGTGCGGAATTCGTGCGAAACATTGGCCACAAATTCGCGCCGCACACCCTCCAGGTTTTTCACCTCGGTGATGTCGTGAAAAACCACCACCGCGCCGAGAGTCAGTCCACGCGGCTTGGGATTCAATCCCCCGGCGCACACTTCGAGATGCTTGGTGGAATAGCCGTCCCGTTCGGGAGTCTGGAGGGAGATCTCGATGTTGCGCGGCTTGCCGTCAACCAGCGCCAGTTCGATGGCCTGTTGCAGTTCATGGTTGAAAAACACCTCCATCACCGTCCGGTTGATGGGGGACTGCTTCATCTGGAACATGCGGTGCAGCGGTTCGTTGACCAGACGGATTTTCTGCTCGCGGTCCGTGATCAACACTCCCTCCACCATGCTGGAAAGAATGGCCCGGAGGCTGAAGCCCTCATCGGTGATCTGGCGGTCGAGTTGCTGGAGCTGCTCGGAAATTTGCCGCACGTGACCGGACGTTTCCTTGAAGAGCCCCTTGCGGGAATTCATCAAGACGGGACGGAAGTCGCCCCCGGCCAGACGGCGCAGATTCTCCCGCAGTTGGCTAAGAGGCTGCAGGACCTGGGAATAGAAGGAGAAAATCGCGACCGTGGCGATGGCGAGGCCAAGAAGTACCGTCCAAATGATCAAGGGTCAGTGAGTGCGTTGAAACGATAGCCCTCCCCACGGATCGTTTCCAGTCTGGAGGAATGTTTGCCGAGTTTTTCCCGCAGACGCCGCATGTGGGTGTCCACCGTGCGGGTATCGATGGCATTTTGATATCCCCAGACGTCGAAAAGCAGGGTGTCGCGCGACATGATGCGTCCGCGGCGTTCGATCATGAGGGTCAGCAGTTTGAATTCCGTGGTGGTCAATTCCAGACGCTGGCCCTCGAGGCGGATCTCAAAGGCGCTCTTGTTGACTTCAAAATCGTCCACTTCCAGGGTTTCGCCCCGCGTGCTGGTGCGCAAACGGCGCAACAAGGCCTGCACCCGCAGCACCAATTCGCGCGGGCTGAACGGCTTGGTGACATAATCGTCCGCCCCGATCTCCAGGCCGCGGACTTTCTCGCTCACTTCGCCCTTGGCGGTCAGCATGACGACGGGCAGGAATTCCGTGGCCGGGTCCTTCTTGAGCGCTTTGCAGACGGCAAATCCGTCCATGCCCGGCAGCATGATATCGAGCACGATGATGTCGGGGCGGTTTTTTCGGGCCATTTCCAGACCTTGCAGGCCATCGCTGGCAATCAGGACGGAAAAGCCGGCCTTGCTCAGGTTATACCGCAGCAAATCTATGACATCGGCCTCGTCTTCGACAATGAGTACAGTGTCCTCCATCGACCCGCTTTATCCGATGGGCGCGACAAGGCAAGCCCGATGGTGTGACGGAGGCGACACACGCTTTATCATTCCCCAAAAAGCTGGCCACGACAACGCGTCGCCCTCCCGTCTGGAATTCGATGGGAGGACTCTCCCTCGCGTAGAAAAGGATTCGGGCCACTCGCGTAAGTGTTCAGAACAAAGTAAACTGAACCGCGGTGGCCCGAATATGCTGCCTTAACCGTTAATTTAGACGCACGCGTTCAAGCGGCGTTCAAAAAAAGTTCAAAAAAGTTTGGAGCAGCCCGTTTCCGGGCTGGACACCGGCTTTTCCCGGAACAGAACGCCCTACCGTGAATCCGGCTTTTTCGGCAGGTCCCTGATGTCCTCAAGGTCCATATCCTTCAGCTCACTGATCGATTCCGGCGGAAACCGCAGAGGCTGAAAGGGTTGCTCGCCATTGTAGCCGAGATCCCAAAAAACCTCGGATGTGCGGGTCCAGAGGGAGCCTGAGAGCGGCAGAAGGGTTTTCTCCTTGAGCTTGACCCGAACTTCTTCGCGCAGCTTGAAGCTGGTCGTTTCGCCGGGCGAATCGAGCTGGAGCGGGCGCATGATGACATTGTTCTGGTCGATGACCTGATAGTGCGCAAAAACGAAGCCGCCCTCGGGCACCTGGCCGCCGCTTTTCAGGCATTTCAGCGAGAGAAAACTCGAACGACCCACGTGGGAGATCCAAGCCTCGAACTGCCATTCGCGCGAATCCTTCTTGGTTTTGCCGATAGTGCGGAACCAAACCGTGTAGCGGTCCCCGGTGAGCGGCAGCACGGCGGCGCGATAAACCTTGCCCTTCTCGTCCTTGTGTTCCCACACGCCCAAGAGCCACGTGTTGAGGTCGTCGGACGGTTTATCAGTCAGCGGGTGTTCAAAAAAGCATCCGGCAAGAAGGCCGGAAAACAGCAGCAGCGCCAGGGCGCGGAGTCTCATCCTCATAAACATCGGGCGACTGCTATATCCAAGTTCCCGGAGGAATGACACTGTTTTTCGGGATGACCACGATCCCGTCGCGGACGTAGTAGCCCTCGCCGTCCGCGTCCGGAGCCTTGCCCTTTGGGGAAATGACCACCTTGTCACCGATGCGGGCGTTTTTGTCGATAATGGCATTTTCGATGTGACATTCCCGTCCGATGCCAATGAGCGGAACCCCAGCGGCCACTGCGGGCACGTCGGCTTCGTAGTGGTCCGAGCCCATCATAATGACATTTTTCAGGGTTGAACCCGGCTGCACAATTGAGCGAATCCCGAGGATGCAGTGTTCGATGGTCGATTGTTCGATCACGCAACCATCCGAGATGATGGCGTGGTCGATTTTCGCCGAATGCACCACGCTGGCCGGCAGAAACCGCGGACGGGTATAAACCGGGGCTCCCGGAACGTTGAAGCTGAATTGGGGCGTCGGGGTGGTGAGCTGCAGGTTGGCGTCGAAGAACGCCTTGATCGTGCCGATGTCCTCCCAATAGCCCTGGAAAATGTAGGCGTGAACCTTGTATTTATCGATGGCTCCGGGAATGACGTTCTTCCCGAAATCGACGAAGTCATTATCGAGGCATTCCTCCAGCACCTTGCGATTGAAGACGTAAATGCCCATCGAGGCCTGATAGAGGTCGGCCTCGGGCGGGTGGCCGATGGATTGCAGGAGATCGGCGGGAATGCGCAGGCTGTCGAGAACCTGCGGCTCCTTCGGTTTTTCGACGAATTCGATGATCCGGCGGTCCGCATCGGTGTGCATGATGCCGAAGCCCGTGGCGGACGGCCGGTTTACCGGAATGGTGCCGATGGTGAGGTCGGCCCCGGTCTCGAGGTGCTGGCGCAGCACGAGGCGGTAGTCCATGCGGTAAAGCTGATCACCGCTCAGGATGATAAAATAATCGACCGGCTGCTCCAGAAAGTAGCGCATGTTTTGCCGCACCGCATCGGCCGTGCCCTGATACCATTTGGAACCCTCGGGCGTTTGCTGGGCGGCGAGGATCTCGACGAAGCTCGGGGTGAAATTGTCGAACTTGTAGCTGGCGTTGATGTGCCGGTGCAGCGACATGCTGTTGAACTGGGTCAGCACGTAGATGCCGCGGATGCCGGAATTCAGGCAGTTGCTGATCGGAATATCGACCAGACGGTATTTTCCACCAAGCGGGACGGCGGGTTTCGCCCGTTCTTTGGTCAGGGGGAAGAGCCGCGTGCCCGCGCCACCACCCATGATAATCGCCAGCGTGCGATTGACGGGGAGGATCATCGGCGGTGCGCTCATCGGGGCAGAAAGGGACTTGTATCTTGCTAGTCGCCCCGCCACTTGTCACGTTTCAAATCCCATGTGT
>JBMOHI010000110.1:0-6426 GCA_049317925.1 Terrimicrobiaceae bacterium | reverse complement strand
AAAAACTCCAGGGCAAGGAACTTTCCTACAACAACATCCTCGATATCAGTGCGGCCGCGGGTCTGATCACCGAATTCGGCAAACCCACCGTCGCCATCCTCAAGCACACGAATCCCTGCGGCATCGGCACTGATTCCGATCTGCGCGAAGCCTGGGACAAGGCGTTCGCCACGGACAAACAAGCTCCGTTCGGCGGCATCATCATTTGCAACCGCCCCCTCACCCTCGCCCTGGCCCGCTCGATCTCGGAGATTTTCAGCGAGGTCATCATCGCGCCGGAGTTTGACGCCGACGCCCGCTCACTGCTTTCCAAGAAGAAAAACCTGCGGCTGATGAAGCTGCTCAAGCCCCTGCCGGAAAGCGGCCGCGACGTGCGCTCGGTGGTGGGCGGGTTGCTGGTGCAGGACACCGACGCCGCCGATGTGCCGGAACTCGAACACAAGGTTGTGACCGAACGCCCGCCGTCCAAGGATGAGATCGAGGCGATGGAATTCGGCTGGAAGGTGGTCAAACACGTCAAATCCAACGCCATCGTCTATGCCAGTAAGGACCGCACGCTTGGCATCGGAGCCGGTCAGATGTCGCGCATCGATTCCTCCCGCATCGCCGTCTGGAAGGCCCAGGAAGCCGGACTTTCCCTCAAGGGCAGCGCGGTTTGCAGCGACGCCTTTTTTCCGTTTCCGGATGGCCTGATCGCCGCGGCCGAGGCCGGCGCGACCTGCGCCATCCAGCCCGGCGGTTCCGTGCGGGACGAGGAGGTCATCAAAGCCGCCAACGAGCGCGGCCTGGCCATGGTCTTCACCGGATTCCGCCACTTCCGGCACTGATTTTTTCCACCTTTCGCGAAACTTTTTCCCGGAAAGCGGGTTGCTTCCTTATGGATGAGTTCAACGAAAAAGACACCCTGTGGGATCTGCTGGGCCGGGCAAAGCCGGTCAAGGCCTCGCCGTATTTCGTGCGCAAGGTTCTGCGCGAGGTGAAGGAAAGTGGCCGTCCGGGCCATCGGCGCTCCGCATTTTTGCGCTGGCTCATCCCCACTTCCGCATTTGCCGCCGTGGTTATGGGCTGGACCGCCTACCAATGGCAGCACGAACAGTCCGTGGCCGAGTTCAACGAATACTTCGACACCATCGCCGATCTTCCCTCGCTCGTGGCGCAGGAGGATGTTTCGATTTGGGCGGAGACGAATTGAGGAAATTTTTCGTTGGAGCGGCAGTTGACGCAACCGCCCCGACAATTGCTCACGCCGCCTTCTGCTCGAGCAAATCCTCCACCATCTCGCGGACGTGGCGAAATTTCCGGCGTTGCATGAGGATTTGCAGGCTCTTGTCCGGTGAGCCCCATTCCAGAATCTCGATTGTCACATGACGGACCCCCCAGCGGTTCATCTCGCGGGCGCTGGGTTTGAAGAGGTCGATCGTGCTGGTGCCAACCATGGCGCTGCCGATGTCGTCCACAATGAATTCCTGACCGGTCTGAACCACCCGGAACCGCGTGCCGAGCGGCCAGCGCGACCAATCGGCGGCGGCACTGCGGACTTTTCCGGCTTTGAGCGGCTTGCCGATGGCATTCGAGGTGGGATGGGCCCCGTTTTCCGCTACCCCGTAGGTGTAGGCGGTCGTGCGGACTTTTTCGATCTGCGGACCCTGTGCTTCCTTGCTTTTGGCGGCAAAGGCCGGAGCCCCCGCAGTGACCAAAGCGATGACGAAAGGGAGAGTTTTTCGTTTCATGAGCCGGGAACCAAGCCCAGCCACGACACCCCCGCAACCGATTTTTGCCATTAAATGCAATTTTATTGCAATAAAGAAAGAAGATCGACAGCGGGAAAAGGGCCATCATTCTGCCCGCAAATGGGCTCGGAAACAGATCCTCCTTCCCCGGACCGCCGTCCGATCAAGACGCGATCGGCCTGGTGGGCGCAGGGTATTGCGCGGGGTTTGGTACGGTTGGGTGTCAGCCCGAATCAAGTCTCGGTGGCCAGTATCGGCTTTGGTCTGATCGGGGCGGCATTGTTCCTGCACGAAGCCGGCGGCCGCGCTAGCGGATGGCCTTTCCTGCTGGTCGCGGGCTGCATCCAATTGCGTTTGCTGGCCAATATGCTGGATGGCCTGATCGCGGTGGAAGGTGGCCGGCAGACGAAATCCGGGGAACTCTACAATGAAATCCCGGACCGCATCGCCGATGTCGCCTTCCTCGCCGGAGCCGGATACGCCTCGCAGCACGGCGAATGGGGGGTGGCCCTCGGTTGGAGTGCTGCGGTGCTGGCCGTGACGACGGCCTACATCCGGGCCATTGGCGCACGCCGGGGCCGGCCGCAGGACTTTTGCGGTCCGCAAGCGAAACCCCACCGCATGTTCCTGCTCACCGTGGCCTGTGTGCTCGCTTTTGCCGAAACCATCGCCGGGTGGCCGCCGCGGGTTCTCTTTGTTTTTCTCATCCTCATCAATGCGGGAACGTTGCTGACCTGCATTCGCCGGACAGTGCATTTGGCGCGGCAATTGGAGTCGGACCCGTGAGATGAATGAACCGGAAGAGCCATCGCGCGGACTCTGGCGTCCCCCGTTCTGGCTCGGTTTCGTGTGGGGCTTCGCCGAGGGAACGCTGTTCTTCATCATTCCCGATATTGTCCTGAGTTGGGCCGCGCTGGCGGGGGCGAAATGCGGCGCCAAAACTCTCGGTGCCATTCTCCTAGGCGCGGTCGTGGCCGGGCTTTGCCTGCACACGTGGGCCACGTTCCAACCGGAAGCCAGCCGGTCAGCGGTCGCGGCCGTCCCGTGGGTGCGGACGGCGATGTTTGAAAAAGTGCAAACCGATTACGAAACCCACGGAATCTCCGGCATCCTGATGGGGCCCGCCTCCGGCATTCCCTACAAAGTCTATGCCGTGCTGGCTCCGCCGTTTTGCCCGGCGGGACCGTTTGCCTTGATCAGCATCGTGGCGCGGGCGGAACGGATGGCGCTGACCTGGGTGTTCTTTACGGCTTTGGGGCTGATTTTCCGCCGCTGGCTGGTGGATCACCGGCATCTGACCGTCACGCTTTTTGCAGCATTCTGGATCGTGGTCTATGCGTTTTACTGGACCATGATCTGAGGAATTATCCGGAAGATCGCATTCCCCGTAGCGGAAAACGTGAGTTTTCCGAAAAGGAAATCAGGGTGCCTACCTCTCCAGCAGTTCGATCAACTTCGGATAAGAAATCGCCGTTTGTTGATCCGGCTGATTCGGGTCAATGAAGTCATGCGGGACTTTCTGGTCCTTGGGAAATTGACAGGTCTCAATTCCCTCCGGGCGGAGCTTCCGCCAGTTCTCCACCAGGATGGCGGTGAGAGCGTTGTTGGCCGCAAGATCGGAGGCGCTCGTCACCACCAGAATCGAAGGGGAACGCGGAGCCTCTTTTCGCGAAGCCTGCACAACGTCCTGGCCGAGCCACATCGTTTCTCCGATCACCCGCGTGGGGAAACGCGGATAAGCATAGGGTGGGCCGGGGTTTTTCTCCTTCAACACGGGATTCCACCAAATGAAAAAATTCGGCAGACGCAGCAGGAGGCGTTCCAAGGGCCGGATGGTCCACTGCGGCAGGCCGTTGGGAGCGAGAAAGGGCGCGAGCAGCACGGAACGATACAGATCCGAACGGTTCTGCGCCATCCAGGCCGTGGTCGCGCCATTGATGGACAACCCGGCCACGGTGACGTCCTGCCCCAGCCCGCGCGCCAGATCAGCGGCTTCGTTGCCGGAGTCCAGCATCTGCTGCGCAGTAAGACGGCCGAAACTTTCGGTCAGGAGGTTCTTTTCGCCATGATAGGGCGTCCGCGGAATGTAAACCGTGTGCCCGCGCTCAAAAAGCAGACGCCCCAATTCGGCGAATTGTTTCGGGCAATTCGACAGCCCGTGCAGAAAAACAAAAACCTTCGGCGTGGGACGACCATGTTCGAAAAGCAGCGGCATCCCCTCCGGACTCACTTCCGGCGGAGTGTTCGCGATCGATGCGCGGATGGCCTTCACCGTTTCCTCGAAGGTAAGCGGCGGCGGGGGAGCCTGGAAACTCAGGGACGGGCGCATGATGGGAAAAAGGAGAACCAGGAGCAAAGCTCCCACAACCACGAGAATGCCGCCGAGGAAGATGCGGAAAAACCGCCGCACTTTTTGTCCCGCCGGCCCCATCTATTCACCGCGGTAGATGCAGCGCGCGGTCGGCGTCTCGTGGATGACGATCTCGGCCAGACCCGGGAGTTGCGGCGCGAGCTTTTGCCAGAACCAGGCCGCCATCAGCTCGATGGTCGGATTTTCCAGTCCGGGCACCTCGTTGAGATACTTGTGATCAAGCAATTCGATCAACGGTTCGATCGCGCGGCTGATGCGGGAGTGGTCGTAAATCCAGCCCGTCTCCGTATCGACCTCGCCCTCGATCACGATCTCCAGCTTAAAGCTATGACCGTGCATGCCGCCACATTTGTGTCCGGCGGGGACTTTGGGCAGAGTTTGGGCGGATTCGAAAAAGAAATCCTTGGCGAGTCGGGCTTTCACTCGGGCGGTTATACGCCGCGGGCGCGCGGTTCCCAAATAAATTTGTGCATCTGAAGTTGAAACCGGGCCGGCAGTTTGTCCTCCAGCATCCAGTCCACAATGTCCCGCGGCTCAATTTTTCCGAAAATCGGGCTCAAGAGCACAGCGCGCACGCGCTCGTTGAGGGAATGCTCCCTGATCTGCTGACGGGTCCATTCGTAATCCTCGCGGGAACCGAGAACAAACTTCACTTCGTCCCGCTCCCCGAGAAACGCGATGTTGGCGAAAAGATTCCGCGCGCACTCCCCGCTGGACGGCGTTTTCAGGTCCATGATGCGATGCACCCGCGGGTCGATCTTCGAGATGTCGTGCGCTCCGCTTGTTTCGATCAACACAGTTTTCCCCGCGTCGCAGAGGGCGGCCATCAAAGGCAGGACATTCTTTTGCAACAGCGGCTCGCCGCCGGTGATCTCGACCAGCGGACAATCAAAAGCCATCACCTCGTCGAAAATCTCCTGGAGCGGACGCTTCTTCCCCTCGTAAAACGCATACTCGGTATCGCAATAGGTGCAGCGCAGATCGCAGGCCGTCAGCCGCACAAACACGCACGGCAACCCCGCCCAGGTGCTCTCGCCTTGGACGGAGATATAGATCTCGTTGATGGTGAGCTTACCTTCCACGTTCCAACTCCGCCTGCCTCGCCCGTTCGGTCCTGTAGATGCGATGGATCGAGGCCACCGGTAGCACCGGCGCGCCATATTTCAGATCCACCACCGGCAGCCCGAGCTTCTCCAGCGCAAAAACCGCCGCGCCGCGCAGGGAAGCCTCCGGTTCGGGATTGGCGTAAAGCGGACGCCCCATCACATTGGCCAGCCGCCGCAAAGCCGACTTCGATTTGAGAATTCCCCCCGCCACGATCCAGCGCGGTTGACGCTCGCCGGCGATCATTTCCGCAATGGTGCCCAGCCGGTAATAAAAGCCTTCGGTAATGGCCTGCAACAAATCCAACGCCGTCGTGCTCTGCCGCAGCCCCGTGATCACGCCCTGCGCGTCCTCATCCCAGGTCGGAGCGCGTTCCGCTGTCCAAAAGGGCAGCACAGTCAGTCCGTGTTCCGGCGCCGGACGCGCCGCCAGTTGTTTCTCAATCGCCGCCGCATCGTTACCCAACTTCAGCTCGCGCAGACACCACGCATGCAAGTTGCCCGCGTTGCTCACTGCCCCGCCCACCAAATAGCGCCAGGCATCAACCCGGTAGGCAAACAATCCGAATGGTGCCCGCGCCGTCGCTCCCTCCCGCATCACCCGCAAGGCCGCGCTCGTCCCCACATTGATTGCGCCCCGCCCCGCCTCGTTCGCTCCGGAACCCAGATTGCTGGCCGCTCCGTCCCCGATGGCGGGAAACCAGGGCACCCCGTGCCAGTCCTGCGGTTCATCGCCCACCGGCAACATCCGCTCCGCCGAGAAATCGCAGGCTTCCAACATCCCTCCGCTCCACTGCAATTTCGACGGGTCGAACAACCCGGTGGCCGTCGCCATCCCATAGGCGCAGCGCGACTGCCCGGTGATCCGCCATTGCACCCACTCCGCCGGCGACATCCAGAACCGCACCCGGCGGAAACGTCCGCGATCCGTCCGCCGCATCCAGCGCAGCTTGGCCGGCCAGAACGAACTGCGCAGCATGCACCCCGTCTCCGCATGCACCTCGCGTTCCGAAAGCTCATCCCGCAAACGGGCCGCATCCTCGCGGCAACGCGAATCCGCCCACGTATAAATCGGCGTGAGCGGATTGCCCTCCGCATCCGTCCCCAGCAAACTGTGCCAGAAACACGAAACCCCCACCCCGGAGATTGCATTCCAACCCTCCGTCGCGCTCTTGATGCAGGCCCGCGTCTGCCGCAGCAACTCGAAAGGATCCAGCTCGGC
>JBMOHI010000109.1:0-6438 GCA_049317925.1 Terrimicrobiaceae bacterium | reverse complement strand
TCGGCTCCCTTGGTCACGCTGGCCCGCCGGGCCGTGGCCAGCAAGGCTTCGCGCGACACCGCCTCGTCCACCACCAACGTGTCGTCCAGATCAAAAAAGACCGCTTTGAAACTCATAGAGGTGCCTCGATTTTAAACAACTGCGCCGGGTTTGAGCCCGAAGTAGGCGAGAGCATTTTCATGGCAAATGCCGCGGACCATTCCGCCGAGCAACTCCGGGTCATTGGGCAATTCCCCGCGGTCCACATCCGCTCCGATCAGATTGCACAGGATGCGGCGGAAGTATTCGTGCCGCGGATAGGAAAGGAAACTGCGGGAATCCGTCAGCATGCCGACGAAACGCGAAAGCAAACCCAGATTGGAGAGAGCGTTGATCTGCCACTCCATTCCCTCCTTCTGATCCAAAAACCACCACCCGCTGCCGAACTGGATTTTCCCCGGCACCGAACCATCCTGGAAGTTTCCGATCATGGTTCCCATCACGTAGTTGTCGGCGGGATTGAGATTGTAGATGATGGTTTTAGGCAGGCTGTTGTCGGAATCGAGCGCGTCCAAATACCGCGCCACCGCGCCGGCCTGGGGCCAGTCGCCGATGGAATCGAAGCCCGTGTCCGGCCCGAGGGCGCGAACCAACCGGGAGTTGTTGTTCCGCTGGGCACCGAGGTGCAGTTGTTTCACCCAACCACGCTTGGCATCCAGGTGGCCGAAAAAAATCATGAGGAAACCGGCAAAGGCCTCCCAATCTTTTGGACTGGCCGGCTCGCCCTTCCGTGCCGCGGCGAAAATCTTTCGGGCTTTCTTTTCCGAGGCGAAGCGGCCCGGGCAAACATTCAACCCGTGATCGGACAAACGCCCGCCAATTTCGTGAAAGGCTTCGTGCCGCTTGTCCAACGCCGCCAGGAATCCGCCCAGTTTCGAGCAATCCTCTCCGCTGACTTCCTCCAGTTTTTTGACCCAGGCATTGAAGGATTTTGGATCCTGGACGCCCAGAGCCTTGTCAGGGCGGAAGGTGGGATAAACCCGCGTGCGCAGCTTTCCCTCGCTGCGAATTTGCCGATGGGCGGCCAGATCATCGGTCGGATCATCCGTTGTGCAAACCACCGTCACCCGTTGGCGTTCCAGAAGGCCGTGGACCCGGAAGTCCTCGCGGGCCAGGTGTTCGTTGGCCCGGTCCCAGATGGCGGGTGCCGTCGATTCGTTGAGGAGATCATCAATCCCGAAATAGCGCAGCAATTCGAGATGCGTCCAATGATAGAGCGGGTTGCGCAAGGTCTGCGGAACGGTGCGGGCATAGGCCAGGAATTTTTCGTAATCATCCGCGTCACCCGTGCAAAACTTCTCGCCGACCCCGTTCGATCGCATGGCCCGCCATTTGTAATGGTCCCCGGCCAGCCAGACCTCGAAGAGGTTCCGGAACTGATGGTTTGAGGCAATCTGCGCGGGCGGAAGGTGGCAATGGTAATCAAAAATCGGCTGCTCCTTTGCGAAGCCGTGATAGAGCGTCCGCGCCGTCTGGCCGTGCAGCAGAAAATCGTCGGTGATGAAGGTCTTCATGGAATCATTTGGCGGGGCATGAGGCCGCGGGCGGAGACCGGTTTCAAACCACGCGGCGCGGTCTAGTAATTATCGAATCCAAGCAGATCGGTGCGGAACAAGCCCCGGCGCTGCTCGAAGAAGTAGCGCAGCCAGAGATTGGCCGAACCCTCGTTGTAGTCCGCCGTCACGGCGAAACTGAAGCTGGCCCCGATCATCCAGTTCGGGTCGATGAGATAGGCACCTTGAACCTGAATCAACCCGATCGGTGTGGTGGAATTCTGTGAACCAAAGCTGCGTCCGTCATCATCCAACGGGAAAAACGGTGAAGCCGCCTGTTCGTTGTTCTGCACACCGGCGGCGACACTCCCCGCCGCGATCCAGTTCTTTCCTTCCTCGGTCAGGAACTGGGCCTGCACCAGCCCCTGGATCAGGTATTCCGGACTGAAATATCCACCGTTCCCATAAGTAAAGTGGTTCTGGTTGTTTTCGAAGCCTTCGGCCGATCCCGAAATTCCGAGGGTCACGTATTCATAGCCCTGCGGGCGCCAGACGTGAGCCAGGGCGATGGTGCCGTAAACGTGGACGTTATCCTCCACATTGGTGCCGTTGATGGAACCAATGCCGCCCTTGAGGAAGATGGTGTTGTCGCCGGGGAGTCCGCGGAAAACGGAAAGATTGACACCGGTTTCCGTGACGCGGCCCCAGGTGTCACCGGTGTAGGGATCCTCGCTGCCCACATACGAGGTGATGCTTTCCTTGATCGACTTGGAGTAGAGTTCGCCCTGGATGTAGCCCTTGTTGTCCCGCCAGATCACGCCGGCGTTGCCGACCGGCCAACTGGCCAGCGGGCCACCCAGCGGGGTCGTGCCGAGGGTGATGTACCAGCTCAGCCAGTCCTGATACTCGAGCCGGACGGCAAACTCGAAAAGGTTTTCCCTCGTGTTGGTGGGGTTGGAATAGCGCTGAAAAGTCTCCGGCACCTTGCCGAACTGAGCTCCCTCGGGCAGGCTTCCGCTGGTCAGGTAAAGATAGGAAGCATACGCGCTGAGGATGAATTTATTAGCCGGGTAGATCTGGCCCTGAATCGGAATCGCGACCGACTGAAGCTGCCCCTCGCCCTCGGAACCCGACTTGGAGTGAAAACGGACTCCGGCCGCCACACTGGGACTGTTGATGTTTTGCAGAATCGGATAGACGCGGTCTCCTCCAGCGTCTGCGGAGGCGTTGTAGAGATGCGCCTCGTAGTAGCGGCGGGCATCATAGGTGAGGTAAACCCGTTTCAGCGGCCCACCCAACTGATTGGCGAGGGTATCCAGTTTGTCGTAGGCGCGGAGCTTGCTCAGGGAGGCGTAGAGGCCCTGGGCGCTGATGTCGTCGGCCGAAGCCCGGTAGAGCTTTTCGAACGCCTGAGCGGAGGCTTCGTATTGCTTCAAATAGTAGAGATCCCAGGCAACGATGATCCGCTCATTCCGGCTGAGCGAGCGCGACTTCGAGGCATTGGTGAAATATTCCAGACTCTGGGCATAGTTGCGGGACTCGTAGGCCTCCGTGCCACGCCGGGAGTAAATGTCACCCTGCAGGGTTTTCAACTTCGGATAACTGCCGGCCCGGTAGTTGGCGATGGCCTCGGCCGAGGACAAATCCCCTTCGCGGAACTTGCTTAACGCAAGTCCATAGGCCGCGTCGCCCGATTGGGAGTTCCATTCCAGAGCCTGATTGAACCAGATGCCAGCCGAGGAAAACTCGTTCCGGTTGTAGTAAGCCCAACCAATCTGGGTCGCCAGCTTGGAATCGCGCTTATCGGTCGCCCGCGAAGCCCAACTGTTGATTTGGTTTTGACTCACCGCGGTAGGCGGTGGAGCCGGGGCCGACCGCTTGCGCGGAGGAGCGGGCGTGGGCGCGGTCCGCGGCGAAAGGGTTAGCTGGGTCTGCATCGGTGTCGGCGCGGCCCGCTGCACCGGGATGGAGGGCGGGACGGTGCTGACCGGCTGGGTGAGGCGCGTCGCGGGCGTGCTCGGGGTCGGCACGGGAGTCGCGATTGCCACGGGTGTGGGAACCGGCGTCGGGACCGCTTCAGGAATGATATCCACCGTTTCCCCGGAAGCCTGAATCGCAGGAGGCGGAATATCTGACGGAACAAACATGGCAGGAGTCGCCGCGGGAATCGGGGCGAGTTCGGGCGTGGGGTCCGGCTGCCCCGGCTTAATTGGGACAAATAGAGGCGGTGTCGGCTGAGGCGTCGGCTCGGTGAGGTCAGGAGGCGGTTCCTCCCCGAAAAAGGGCTGGGCGTTGACCGGCGACGTCACAATCGCGCCCGCGCCGAGCATGCCCACTACGAAAAGCTTGCGCAGTGAGGAGAGCCCGGCGGACGCAACCTGATGCATGGAAATGCAGAGGCGTGGGAATGGAAATTGATTATTTATGTCCAAAGGACTCACGAATGGCGATTTTCGTCAGTAGGTTAAGGCTGGCGGAAAAGTAGGATTCATCCTTTTTAAGCACAGGTAGTGCTCTCACTGTCAAGTGTTGATTTTCCGCACAAGCTATTGTGAAAGCCGCAATCGCCCTCATGCCTGGCAAAGCGGGGTCCACCCCGAACGCATCGGTCTCCAAATTCACCGTAGTCGGCACGAATGCGCGCGGCTTGAATTGCTTCCAGAAACGCGCAAACGGTTGCATAAGGCGGGAACGCTGGTTTTGCCATCCGAGATAAAGAGGAATCCGCACGGCGTTGTAGCCAAACACCGGGGGAAAGTCGGGAGAAATCCGCATTGGTTCCCCGGCCAGCACCCAGTCGGGAGTGAGCCGCCAGGATCCGAACCGGGCTTTTTCGAGTAAGGCGTAGCCGGATTTCTCCACCTCTTTCCAAGGAGTTCCCGGAAAGGCATTCGCCAGAGCCACCAAGGCGGGGAACACATAGTAGGAAGGATTCAATGTCGTGGCATCGTCCTTGAGGAATCCGTCGGTGCCGGGCAGAAAATACGTCCCGTCGTCGGTCTTCACGACATCCAACCTGGCCAAATCCGCCAGGATTTGCTGCGCGGCTTGCTGGTGGCGGTAGTCCCCCCAGAGCTGATGGGCACGAAAAAGAGCCCAGGCAACCAACAGATCGCCATCACTGGCGTTGTTGGAGTCCGTGACCGCCCCGCCACCTTTTTCATCCGGTTTCCAGCTCCAAGCCAGCAATTTGTCCTTCGGACGGATTTGCAGGTTTTTTTCCGTCCAAGCCCAAATGCGGTCAAATGTCGTCCGGTCCTTGAAGGCCACGGCAATGAGAAGTCCGTAACCCTGTCCCTCGCTGTGGCTGGTGTTGCCATTCCCGGTGTCGATGACCCTGCCATCCGGACCCACGAAGTTCCGCTTATACAAGCGCCAGTCGCCGCGGGGGAGGTGGAACGGGTCCAGCCATTCCCTGATCAGCAGGAACGATCCCGCCAGCAGGGCAACAGCCAGACCAGCGATCACCAGCCCCTGGCCGATCCTCATTCCTTGCCGTTCGCCGACCCGTTATTGCTTTCCCGCCGCTTCAGAATGGCGCGCACGGCGAAGCCAATTGCCATCAGGATCAAGAGAAGGATGACGGCAAAGAGCCACGGTTGGCGATCCAGATTGGAGCTGACAGCCGCCAGCGGCGAGGAATTCTTGAAGATGAAGTCCGGGCCCACCTTGGCCACCGCCAGGGAATCCAGGTTGGAGTTCCAAACGGCCAGATCACCGACCAGATTATCCCAGATGCGGCGATCCTGCAGCGCGTTCATGCCGGCCAGGAGCCGGGCGCTGTCACCGGCGGTGAAAAGCGTTACCGGATATCCGCGGTTGACCGCAGACTCAAACTGCACCGCCACCGTGTCCTCGACCAGATCCGCCGCGAGGGTGACATTGGCGGTGCTGGGCGGTTCGGGTTCGGTGCGGTCGGAAGGAACTCCGCGGATCTTGGCCAGGAATTCTTCAACCGGAGAAGCGGCGAGTTTTTCCGGTTTCGGGCTGGTGCTTACGAGGTAGCGCATTTTTCCGACCTGCAAGGGCGAGACAGGGGCTTTGGAAACGATCTCCTCGGGCACCTGATCGCGGGGTCCGACCACGAGCAGACTCTTTTTGCTAGCGGGAATTTTGAAACCAAACTCCGCCCGGTGGAGCAACGCACCTGAGATCTGGGCCATCTTGCCCAAAACAGTCCAGGCCGCGCAAACCGTGTCCGTGTCGCGACCGGTCACGAAAACGGCGGTCTCGGATCCATCGGGCGAGGAGGAATACGGATAGGTGGTTTGCGAGAATAAGCCGAAGCTCGGCAGGCGCGCCTTGCGCAAGGCACGGGGAAGAACAAAGTCGGAATCGTCATACAGCGTAAAGTGCAGGTTTTGGTCCTGCAGGATTTCGCACTGGTTGGAGAAATGAGGAACCATCTCGGGCACGAGCTCCACGTTGTTCAAGCCCGGTTGAAAGGCCTTCATCGGAAGGTAAACCCGGTGATCTGCATGCAAGGCTCCATTCTGATCGCTCAACCGGATGGCGGTTTGGAATTGCCGGTTAACGAAAAAGTTAAAGACGGAGTCCTTGCGCATCATCGCGCCATACACAAAGTGCAATCTCAGTTCGACATTGCTCGGATCGTCCTTGGAAATGTCGCCAGGCATGTAGACCGGCAGGGTGTAACCGCCGGTGTGCCAGCCTTTGATGGTGCGGCTGATGAAGCCCAGTTGACGGAAGCTGTAAACGCCCGGAACATCCAGCGGCGCATTGCGGATGAAGGCGGGTTTGTCCGGCAGGCGGATCTGATCGTTGAAGATGGCGTATTGCGAGTCAGGTAACGGGAAATTAACCAGGCCGAAAGCCAGGGCCGTCTGGCCGACCTCCTGCTCGTTGCGACCGCTGATGATGATCATGCAATGAGCCGGATCGCCCG
>JBMOHI010000108.1:0-6502 GCA_049317925.1 Terrimicrobiaceae bacterium | reverse complement strand
GCGCTTGCTTCACACGCAAGAAGTCGCAGGTTCGAACCCTGCATCGCGCACCATTCTCCGCCTATTTTTATGATTCGACCCGTCGTCGGTAACCGATCCTCCGCCGCTCTTTTTTTACCATGAAACATCGTCTGGCCAGGGTTTGTGAGGTCCTCAAGCGCGAACTGGGGATCTTGATTTTGCGCGAACTGACTTTTCCGTCGCCGCTGGTGACGGTCAGTTCGGTGGACATCACTCCTGATCTCAAGCAGGCCCATGTTTTCATCAGCGCGCTGGGTTCGCCGGCGGAGCGGCGCAAGACCATCGAGTTGCTGGAACACAGCCGTGCCATGCTGCAGAGCGGGCTTTCCAAGCGGGTCAGCTTGAAATACACTCCCCACCTGAACTTCGAACTCGATAATTCCATCGAACGCGGCACCCGCGTGCTGGGCATCCTGGATTCCCTCGAACAAAAGGAGGACGAAAAGTGAGCCGGGCCACCTTCGCGGAAATCGCCGCGGCTTTGGAGGGCGCGCAGGATATTCTGGTGGCCAGCCATTTGCGCCCGGATGGCGACGCGCTGGGTTCGACGCTCGCTTTCACCCTTTGGCTGCGCTCCTTGGGCAAGAAGGTGACGGCTTGGAACCAGGACGGCGTGACGCAGAATTTCCGCTACCTTCCCGGTCACGAACTCATCACCACGCCGGAGGCCACGCCGCGGGCTTTCGACGTTGTGGTTGCGCTGGACACCTCGGTGAAAAACCGTCTTGGCACCGTGCTCGAGAGCGTGGCGTCCGCGCGGTTGCTGATCAACATTGACCATCATGTCAGCAATGAGGCCTTCGGTGATCTGAGCTACATTGATCCCTCCGCGCCTGCGACGGGGCAGATTCTTTGTGAATTCTTTCACGATCTCGGCGTGACCCTCACGCCGGAGATTGCGACGAATTTGTTTGCCGCCGTTTCGACGGACACGGGGTCCTTCCAATATTCGGGCACAAACGCCCGCACGTTCGACGCGGCCTCCCGCTTGGTCGCGGCGGGGGTGAATGTGGCGGAGCTTTCCCGCGCCATGTATGAGAGCCAGCCCCGTCGCCGGCTCGATCTGCTGCGGCATGCGCTGAACGAGGCCAAGTTTTCCTGCGATGGACACCTCGCGAGTTTCTCGCTGTCGCTCGCCACGGTGGAGCAGCTCGGGGTTTTGCCGGAGGACAACGAGGGGATTATTGATCATTTACGGTCGGTGGAGGGCGTGGTCTCGGCGGTGTTTTTTGAAGAACTGCCCGAGGGCAAAGTGCGGGTGAGTGCGCGTTCGAAGGACCCGCGGGTGGACGTGTGCGAGATCTGCGGTCAATTCGGCGGCGGTGGGCATCCGCTGGCGGCCGGGGCCCGCATCAAGGGTTCTCTCGCGGAGGTGGAGGAGAAGTTTTTAGGAGCTGTATGTCATGAGATCCGTAACCGAAACTGACGGCGTCCTGTTGGTGGACAAAGCGCAGGGCATGACCTCGCACGATGTCGTGGCCATCACCCGCCGCGCCCTCAACACAAAAAAAGTCGGCCACTGCGGCACGCTCGATCCGCTTGCCACCGGATTGCTCATCATCACCGTCGGACGGGGCACGAAGATCCAGGACCTCATCATGAGTGAGGACAAGGAATACGTCGGCACCATGCGCCTGGGCGAAACGACTGACAGCCAGGACGCCGACGGCGTGGTGGTGGAAACCAAGACCGTGCCGAATTTTTCCCGCGAGGAAATCGAGGCCGCCTTTGAGAAATTCAAGGGCGACTTCTATCAGACGCCGCCCATGGTCAGCGCGATCAAGAAAGATGGCGTGCCACTCTACAAACTGGCGCGGCAGGGCAAGGTGGTCGAACGCGAGCCGCGTTTCGTGCGCGTCTATGCCAGCGAGATTCAAGAGTTGAGGCTGCCCGATGTGGATTTCCGCGTGGTGTGCAGCAAGGGCTTTTACGTCCGCACCTACGCCTTCGATATCGGCGGATACCTCGGCTGCGGCGCGCACCTGCGTTCGCTCCGCCGGACGAAATCCGGCCGTTTCAGCGTGGACGGCGCGGTGACGGTGGAGGAATTAAAGACCCTGCCCCGCGAGGAGATCACATCGCGGATTTTGAGCCTGCCCGAAGTCTCCCGCCTGCGCGGAGCGTGAGGGCGGAGTTTTAAGTTTTAAGAATTACGTTTTAAGAAAAGTCTTTTGTGTTTTCGGCCCCGTTTAACGCCAGAGTTTCGCGAGACAGCCGGTTCCCGACTTAAAACTTACAAACTTAATTCGTAAAACTTCCTTCATGAAAACCCTTCACGCCATCTCGGAACTCGCCGCCGTGCCGGGTCCGTTGAGTGTGGCCATCGGGGTTTTCGATGGCGTGCATTTGGGCCATCAGGCCTTGATTCGGCGGGCCATGTCGGAAGCCGCCAAAGCCGGAGGTTCTGCCGTCGTGCTCACGTTTGATCCCCATCCCATGCGGATCCTGCGGCCGGACTCCGCGCCGCGCCTTCTCACCTCCACACCGCACAAGGAACAACTCATCGCCGCCCTGGGCTGTCCGAATCTTCTGCTGGTGAAGTTCGATGCGGACTTTGCCGCCCAGGCCCCCGAGGTTTTTATCGAGAGCCTGGCCCGGTCTGCGCGTCCGCTCCAGAGTGTGTGCGTCGGGCACCAATGGACCTTCGGACGCCAACGCTCCGGCAATGTCGCCCTGCTGCGGCAGCTTGGTGCGAGGTTGGGATTTGAAACCGTCGAGATCGAGCCCGTGATGTCGGGCGGGGAGACGATCAGCAGCACTCGCATCCGGCGCTGCATTGAGGCGGGGGATTTTCCCGCCGCGCGCGAACTCCTCGGTCGCGACTACACCATTCTCGGCACCGTGCAACATGGGGCCGGACTGGGCGGAAAAATCGGATTTCCCACCGCCAATCTGGCCGCGCACAACGAACAGTTTCCCCCCGATGGAGTTTACGCCGTGCGGGTGCGCCTGCGGGGAGAGTGGCTGGCGGGCGTTGCCAATATCGGAACGCGTCCGACGGTCACGAGTTCGGCCGAGCGGCTGCTGGAAATTCACATTTTTGATTTCGCCGGAGATTGCTACGGGGAGGAGGCGGAAGTGCGCTTTGAAAAATTCCTACGCGGGGAGCAGAAGTTTGAGTCGGTGGACGCGCTCAAGGCGCAGATTAAAGAGGATGCCGAAGCGGCGCGACAATTGATGGCGGGGTGATCCTCTTCGCATCAAGATATTGTATTGGACCGATTGTTGCCCAATATTGGCTCGGTAACGGGCGGCCGACTAGATCGTTCGGCTGCAAAAAGCAGATGCAGGCATCCATTGAAGACTTCAAAACCGGTTGGTATGGGATCACTCTCGGACTAAAAAAGTCGGAGATTGATGCTTTGATTGCGGGCCTCATCAAGCTGCGCGACGAAGAACTTGACCATCTCCATGGGCGCAGTGATTTCAAGGATTCTGGAGGCGTGGGCGACATCGAGTTTTCGATGATCCCGGAAGACTCAAAAGACAATCTTGTTTTAGCGTTATGAAGCTAGAAAACGACGATTAAGCGAGCTGTGCATCGAATCCCTGTCCCTTTGAAACTTCTGGCATTCCGCCTGCGGAGCAGGCTCGGATTCCAGAAGCAAACGGAATTGGTTACCCGCTCATCTATCGGCTACCCTCAGCCATCTTATGGAAGCCTTAACCCCTTGGTTTTGTCGGTTATCTTACCCTTATCCCCTCTTTTGTCATGTCTCCTGAGGGAGAGGGACCAGTCCGTGTATTTGTGCAAAACATTTGGATGGGTAGTCTCCGCTTGCCGCGCAGAAAGCAATTATGCTGTAAGGCGATAGAGAAAAATATTGTTCAAATGCACGGACTGACCCCGCATACATTCTTTCTCGGCTATCCTCACTCATGCGGCGATCATGACTCGGAATGAAACTAATCCGAGTTTTATTGAATTGGCTTTGGATTGTTCCGCCGGCAATTGTGGTTATCATAGCCGTAACCTATTTGGCGGATCGCTTTACCCATTCGGAGGATAAAAACCAATTGCCATTCGATCAGACTGTCTGGAAAGCGAATCCTGGTTCGACTGAAAGAAATCCCATCCGGCTGCGGATGGTTGATGACTTGCTCTCCAAGTACAAATTCAAAGGAATGAGCCGTAAACAGATCGACGATCTTTTGGGACCTTCGGCACCAACAGACAAATATTCAGATTGGGACTTGGTCTATTGGCTAGGACCAGAACGTGGACGGATCAGGATTGATTCCGAATGGCTGGTCTTCCGATTCGACGATGATGGCAAGGTCACAAAGTTTGAGCACCTTAGGGATTGAAGGAATCGGTGATGAAGAAACCCGCTTGCCGCTCACGCCATTCTGGCTAGCCTTTCAGTCATGAGCATCGCTGAACTCCACAAGCTTCCGTCTCACGAGAAGTTGAAGATTATCGAGGCGCTGTGGGGCGATCTGGTGTCTGAGGATGTGGCGTTCGCGAGTCCGGCGTGGCACGAAGACGAACTACTCAAGACCGAGGCAGATTTTGCCGCCGGTCAGGTGGAGATTGTGGACTGGGAAGACGCGAAGAAAGAATTGCGGAAGCAGTTCGAATGAAGGTTAGTGTTCTCCGGCCTGCGCTTGAGGATCTGGCGACCGGTCGCAATTTTTACGACAGACGAGCACAAGGGATAGGCAACTATTTTTTCGACAGTCTGTTTTCGGAGATTGATTCTTTGGTTCTCTATGCGGGCATTCACTCAGTCCATTTCGGATTTCATCGGCTGCTCGCGAAGCGATTTCCATTTGCCGTCTATTATCGCGTGATTTCGGGCGAAGCCTTCGTGTTTCGG
Source organism: Terrimicrobiaceae bacterium (assembly GCA_049317925.1). Classification (GTDB taxonomy): domain Bacteria; phylum Verrucomicrobiota; class Verrucomicrobiia; order Chthoniobacterales; family Terrimicrobiaceae; genus CAMASH01. The sequence goes on along the minus strand of JBMOHI010000108.1, from coordinate 1,661 downwards.
GTTCTCGATTGCCGGCGAGACCCGAACTGGATTCGGAAGTCGCTTGTAAAGACGGGCTAACTAGACGCCAGAGCTGGCTTGATTATCCAAGGCAGTCGATGGTTCGCGAACGCCTGACCGCTGTGTGATTCAGTCCACCGTCGCAGTGTCGGCGGGCTCCAGAATACTGAATAGCCACCATCTTGCGCCCTTTGGGCTGCCGCGGGATTGTCTTTCAAAATAGATCCGCAGGATCTCCGTCGAGGCGGTTCGGACTTCGAACCAGTGCTTGCGGACGTAGTCTTCTCCGCTCCCATTGCGGCACTTGCCGGTTTCCCGCCAGGTGCGCAGGACTTCCGAAATGCGGATGGTTTTGTCGTGCCAGGAAAACTCCAGCGGAAGTCCGGGTTCACCCACGGCCATGCGGGAGGTGTCGCAGGTGGCGGTGACGGGTTTGAGAGCTTCGCTGACGAATCGCTCGCGCATGCGGCGGATTACAACTGGATGACTTTGGCGCTGGCGATGGCGGGGTCGGCCAGGAGGCTGGCGAGGACGTCGGGGCCGGGGGCGCTGTCGAGATTCAGCAACGTCAATGCGGTGCCGCCGGCTTCGGTGCGGGAGAGCGACATGCTGGCGATGTTGATCTTGTGCGTGCCGAGGATGGTGCCGACTTTTCCGACGATGCCGGGGACGTCGTGGTTTTCCAAGAGGAGGACGACGCCGTTGGGGGTCACCTCAACCGGGCGGCTGTTGATGCGGACGATGCGGGGTTCGTTCTTCGCGCCGAAGAAGGTGCCTCCGATGGAGACTTTGTTTTCGCCGCTCCAGACGGCGACGTGGAGCCATTCGTTGAAATCGGTTTGTTCGCTGGATTTCACTTCCTCGATGAGGAGACCAAGGGTGGAGGCCATGGTGCGGACGTTGACGCTGTTGACTTCCTGGCCTCCGGCGTGGCGGAGGAATCCGGTGAGGATGGCGCGGGTGACGGCGTCCGTCGGGAGATCCACGGCCTTGCCGCCGTAGGTGATGACGATGCGGTCGTTGCGATTGGGGGCGAGCTGGGCGGCGAAGCGTCCGAGTTTGTCGCCGAGGGTGAGGTAGGGTTTGACGATGGCGAAGGTCTTGGCGTCGATGCTGGGCATGTTGACGGCGTTGCGGATTTCGCCGTCGAGGAGGGCAGCGCGGATAGCCTGGGCAATTTCGATGCCGACGTTTTCCTGGGCCTCGGCGGTGGAGGCTCCGAGGTGGGGGGTGAAGACGATGTTGTCGGAAGAGCGGAGCGGGAAGTCGGAAGGCGGGGGTTCCACTTCGAAAACGTCGAGCGCGGCGGCAGCGACTTGCTTGGACTGGAGGGCCTCGAGGAGGGCGGCTTCGTCAATGAGGCCGCCGCGGGCGCAGTTGACGATGCGGATGCCTTTTTTGCAGAGGGCGAGGCGGCGGGCGTCAATCATGTGCCGGGTCTCGTCGGTGAGGGGCATGTGCATGGTGAGGAAGTCGCAGGTGGGGAGGAGGTCGTCGATGGACTCGATGAGTTCGACTTGCAGGCTGCGGGCTTTGCTGACGGAGAGGTAGGGATCGTAGGCGGCGACGCGCATGCCGAAGGCGATGGCGCGGCGGGCGATCTCGCTGCCGATGCGGCCCATGCCGAGGATGCCGAGGGTTTTGTTGTAGAGTTCGACGCC
>JBMOHI010000107.1:0-6535 GCA_049317925.1 Terrimicrobiaceae bacterium | reverse complement strand
CGGGGATTTCCAATTGGAGTTCTTCGGAGTCGAGTTCGCTGCGGTTGAATCTTTCGTATTCGGAGGCCACATCAGCCCACGGCCGCAATTTTAGCTTAACGCGGTCTCCGACCTTCCATGCGGAGACTGGCGTGAGCTGGTTGTCCTTCATGCCGAAGAGATAGACTACGGCTTGGCCGGAGGTGGAAGTTTTTCCGCCGATGATTCCTGTGAGGTGGACTGAGAAAATCTGGTCCTTGTAGGGCACGGTGCCTGGTCGTGGCGTGCTGGAGCGGGCGGCGATGGTTCCCTCGACTTCAATGGCTTCGCCTTTCCCGGGGACAAAGAATTCTCCCTCTGTTGTCGGAGCCTGACGCGGGCTGGAATTTTCCACGGCAGGGATTTTGAGGACTTTCCAGTCTCCGACGGCGAGTTCGCGCATGGCAAATTGCCAGACGACCAGTTTTTTTCCCGCGAGGCGATCCCGGCCCTGGGAGGTCTCCTTGACGAGGATTTCGCGGGTGGCATGAGCACCGGCGTCGTTTCGAAGCAGGGCATCCACCGGTTGGCGCAGGGCGAGACTCAGTTGCTCGGTGAGACCGGCACTGGCGCCCCATCCCAAGGGTGCCAGTGAATAAATGTTCGAGAAACTATCCCCGAGAAGAAGGACTGAAGCGGACACATCGGCGGCCCACGGTTGCCCGTCCGCCTGGCGGCGCACGGGATGGATCAGGACTTTTTGAGAAGGATACAGGTCGCTACCCTGGGGGAGCTTGAGCATGGCGGCGATGTCTCCCTGAGCTTCCACCGGTTTTTCCGTTGTGTCCAAGGCGAGCGGCACAGGGCGGTCCGCACCCTGCAGGCCTTGGATTTTCACCGCCAACAGGGAGGCCGCCCGTTGCATGGCCTCGGGCGTCCAGTGGGTGTCCGTCTTGAGATACTGTGGTCGGCCGGTGCTTTGCTTGTCCTGCCAGAGCGCATCGGTCACATCAAGGACATCGACTCCCTCTTTGTTGAGCGCAGCAATGAAAGCGGGGTAGGAGGGATTCTGCAAAGGCACTCCTCCAGAGGCGGGATAGCGGGGACTGAGAAACTCCGGCTCAACCATCGCTTTGTCGGGAATCGGCATGAGGATGAGGTGGATATTGCGTTCGGCCAGCTGGTTCTTGAAGTCCACGATGGCTGCAACCGGATCCGGCTGCACTGCCGCGCCCACGCTGGCGTCGCCGCTCCGCGATCGGCGTTTTTGAAATGCAGGATCCAGAAATCCGGGACCCGTAAGGTAGTCCACACCGGGACGGTAGTAGAGCCACCCTTCCCGCCCGAGATAGACCTGTTCATTGCCGAGGCCGAGCCAGCGGGATGTGAATTGCTGCACGCGAGGGATGAAGTATTCCGCAAGGAATGAGCGGTCTTCGAGTTCTGTCTCGTAGTGACTGATTGCGCGCAGGAGCACTCCGTTTGCTGAAAAGATACGATCCACGAGCGGCATCGCGCTGTTCGCGAGGAAGTGATTGGCCGCTGCGGGCAGGGCGGCAAAAATCGAGAACGCCTGCGGCCACTCCGACTTGCCTTCGGCGCGCGCCGTCAGCCACTCCCTGCCCTGCTGGGCGATCGGCACGGCACAGATTACCGCCAGGAAGGTCGCCGTGAGGACGACGCACATGCCGTGGGTAATGTTTGTTTGTCCGACCTCGCGATTGGCGATTTGCTCCCGGTCCGGAAGGGGCGTGTGAGATTGGCTCATGGCTCAAAAAATGAAGTAAATAAACGGGTTGAACGCCTGCGTTGTCATCACCAGCAGGGAGAACAGGAATACCGCGATGATGCAGGCGACTTTTGGCCAAGTGATGGTGCGGCTCCAATCCCAGGTCTGCGGGCAGAACCAAACCACGAAAGTCGCAACGGCAAAACTGAGCACATAATAGGGCTGGTGGACAATGCCGGCTATGAGACCCGCTCCAGACTGCGGGCCACCCATCCCGAGCATGCTGGCGCAATACGAAAGCGCCGATGGCAGGTCACTGGCACGGAAGAAAACCCATGAAAAAACCACGATCAAAAATGTCGTGACCACTTGGAGGGCATGCGGGATGCGCGAATAGAAGCTGTTTTTTCCCATCGCCCGCTCGAAAGCAAGCATACCGCCGTGAATGGTGCCCCACACGACGAAGTTCCACGACGCGCCGTGCCACAGGCCGCCGAGCAGCATGACGAGCATGAGGTTGATGTAAGTGCGCGCATTGCCCTTACGGTTCCCGCCCAGCGGGATGTAGAGGTAGTCGCGCAAAAATGTGGACAGAGAAATATGCCAGCGGCGCCAGAATTCCGTGATCGAGGCCGACTTGTAAGGCGAGTCAAAGTTTTTCGCGAACACAAACCCCAGCATCAGCCCGAGGCCGATCGCCATGTCCGAGTAGGCGCTGAAATCGAAGTAGATCTGGAAAGCATAAGCAATTGCCCCCGTCCAAGCGTCCATAAAGCCGACCGAGCCCGCATTGAACGCCATGTCCGCCACCTTGCCGCAGGGGTTGGCCAGCAGAATCTTCTTTGCCATCCCCACGGAGAGAAACGCCACCCCGCGCGAGAATTTCACAAGTGTGTGCGAGCGGTATGCCAATTGGTCCGCCACCTCGGAGAACCGGATAATCGGCCCCGCGACCAGCTGCGGAAACATCGAGACGAAGCAGGCGAAGTCGATGAAGTTACGCATCGGCTTCGCATCCCCACGATAGACATCGATCGCATAGCTCATCGACTGGAATGTGTAGAACGAAATGCCGAGCGGAAGGGTGACCCGCATCACATCCCCAAGACCCAGGTCGCCGAGCCCGATCGCCTGAAGCACGAGGTTGTAATTATCGACCCCGAAGTTGAAGTATTTAAAAAAGCCCAGCAGGGAGAGATTCGAGATCACGGATGCGACCAGGGCGGCGCGTTGCAGGCGGCTGCGCGGAACGCCCTTCCCCAGCTCATTGATCGGCCCGCTCCAGCGGAATCCGTTATAGGCCTGGACCAATCCCGCCAAATAATCGATGAGCGTCGAGACCAACATCAGCACCGTGAAAAGCGGGTTCGCCCAACCGTAAAAAAAATAGCTCACCAGCGTGAGCAATAAATGCTGGCCCCGCCGGGGCATCAGGTAATACAGAGCCAGCGTGAGCGGCAGGAAGTAGAAGATGAAGAGATGTGAACTGAATACCATTCTGCTGATCTGTCGTTAAAGATGAGAGGAAGCGCGACGGGGCGGGCCGCCTCGAGAAATTATGAGTTGGATGGGCTTTTGATATTTTTCGCTTTTGCGTAGGCTTGGGTGGCCACACCACTGCGGGCGCGTATCAATGCGGGCTTACGCTCAGTCCGGCAGGACAATTTTATCCACGGGCTGGGCCGCACCCGGGAGATACAAACGATAGATCGGAGGCTTTTTAGGGTCCTCCGCGACCGGCGCGGCAAATACCGCAGCCATGGAGGTGGACGACCGCGGTGCCAACTGTTCCGCAGTGGATCTCGAACCCACATACCCGTCTCCCAATGAAGGACCCACCAGCGGGAATTTTTCTCCGGTGTTGCTATTTTCCAAAAACGCACCGGCCAGAGTGAACGAATCGGGAACCTCGCGTTCCTCCCCCCCCCCGGAAGGCTTCCAGGTGAGAGAGATCACATCAATTGTTGATGACCCCGCCACGATCCAGACCGGAACCAGCACCTTCCCGGATGGCAGTCGCTTAATGGTGCCGATCTTGTAAGTGCTGTCCGGCCAAGGGCCGGCTGTGCGAAGCGGGCCTTCTGCCCGCAGGGCTGCGGTCCACGGCCCGCCAACCGCACAGACCAGGATCACGAATAAAAGCATCCTTCCTGCACGGAGGAACAGAATTTCTGTATTAGATTTCTTCAACATGAATAATTCGATATTTGTATTGTGGGTTGGCGGGGTGAAAAGCTGGATCAACCGGATCATCCCATGTGCCGACGAGACTATCGGAGCCCGGATTGCTGAGATTCCCCGGAAGGCCGTCAAGGCCCAGATCCAGAAACCGCTCGACCACGATGCGGCGACGCGATTCAGCAAGAACGACATCACCCTCTTGAAAAACCCCGTAATCCGTATTGCCGGGTTTTTTGCGCACGCTCTGACCAACCACCCAGACGGAAAAGACACTGGTGGTGGTGCTGAGATTTCCTACGGCCTGGCGCACCAAGTCATTCATGACACTCACCTCTGGGCCGGATAAAGGTCCGATATTCCGGGACAGCGCCGCGATCTCAGGAACATTGGCGATTTCCGCGGCCATCTTGAACGGACGCCCCAGAGAGGTCAAATAGGTGCCGATCCCCTCGGCGATATCGGTCGCCATGGCAGGAGTGATTTCCGTGCCGCCGGAGAAAGCCCCGGTTGTCTGGTTCAGGTCTTGATTCACACGCAAACCTTGAAACACAGCAGCCAGCGGGGCGGTTCGGCTGACATTCGTCCATGGATACAGGCTGGTCGGGCTGTTGGGATTGATCCGTCCGACGGTTGATCCACCGGCAGTACCGCCTGCGGGATTGATCACGGGGATCTGAAATAGATCGAGTATCGCCCAGTCCGGAACCCCGCCGCGTTGGTTGGCGTTCGTTTCCGCGCCGTAGTTCAGAACCCGGAACGGCGTGCCCTTCCAGTCGGCTCGTTGTGCTTCATCCAACGTGCCATCGGGAAACACCCCGGTTCGCAGATACTGCAAAAAGCCGACTGATGGGAAAGCCGCCTCCCGGCGGTAAGCGTTCGTAGGCGCAGGCGTCCAAGAAGCGGCATTCGCAGCCCCCCCGCTATTAACATGCTCGGAAAAACCACTGCGTTGGGCTGGCCACCAGATTGTGTTCATGAAACCGCCATATTGATCTACCAGGGCCTTGTTCACACCTGTGCTGTAAGTATAGGGCACAGGGTTACCCTTTCGACTCCCCACCCCAACCTCCAAATCTGACATTGTAATGTTCGGGACGGTGCTCGCAAAGTTGGGGTATACATTGACTACCCAGTCTTTGGAAAAATAACTGGTGAGTGGATCGAGGGCCTGCCAGTGAATGGTCGCCGCACCAGGAACGCCTAATGTCACCCCTGCTGGAAGCGACAGCACCGCGTTCGTATCTGGCGGGCTAGCGCGCCGCAGCCCTGCCCAGCTTTGACCAGCAGGGCCGGGAGGAGTAATCAGAGAATGTGCCGGAACAAAGTTGAAACAAGCAGCGGCGTCTTGGGTGAGCACAGCACTGATTCCCCCCTCAAACCTCAGGGAAGTAACATTGGGTCGCGTGGACATAGGCATGTCATAAAGATCATTGCGCGACTTATTAAATGTGCCGCCCCTGCTGGGCGCTGGGATCATAGTACTACCCACTGCCCATATGTTCATAGTCATGTTACCGGTACTCCAATTGGGGCCGCTGCCGTTATAAGTAGTACTGTTATATTTCCAAGGATGCATGATCGCAGCATTCGTTTGATCAGGATCTGGTCTGTCTCCATAATGACGCATGAAATCTATACCCGCTCTAGCGCCGGTTTGGTCGAAGTCCCGGAACAAATTGTTGGCCCAATAACCCCCGAAGGCCCCTGGACCATTGATCATGCCATTTGAAGAAGTTACATCCGGAATATCATTCACATTTAAATTGCCAATTCCATTTATCACTCCGAATCTAAAACGGCCGAAAGCCGAAGCATTTACAAAGTAGGGATCATCATTCGTATCTCCATTGGCGTATCGGGGTGAATACAGCTCGGTCCAGACGGCCACTTTTACCTTTGCAACATTGTAGGTGGTTGCGTCCAAAACCTCCGTGCCTGGGTTTGCTTCAATTTGCATCACCACCTCGGTCAATTTCGGCGAGCGTCCCTCTCCCCAAACCAGCTTCGTGGGAGGAACAGTATTACTTAATGCCCCAGCCTGCGGTATCACCGTAGGGCCGCTGCGCATGCGGTCTATGTAAGTGGAGTTGTCAGTGTAGGTCCACTGAAGATCCGCCGTGCCCGCTTTCATCAGGTCAACAATCTGCAGGCCGATGGAATCCCTCTGATAGTCATTGTATTTTAAAGAAAAATTACCTCCGGCAAACGGCCATGCCACTGGTTTGCCCAGTGAATTTCTTCCTTCCATATATCCGGTGATCCGGCGCAACAGCGTCCAGAAGTTCCTTTCGTAGTCGGTGGCATCGCTGCTGCCAGCACCAGTGCCGGGGTAGCCGGTCAGGGAAAAATTGCGTTCTATGGCGGACTGTTGGCCCAATCCGTGTCTTCGAAGTGTCAGTTGTTGCGCAAGCCCCTGCGTGGCATCCACCGCGGATGAGTTACTGGAGGAAAACACACCCGTCAATTGAAGACTGGTGGGATAAAGCGCGGTTTGTGGTTTCACTGATGCCATGTTTCTCAAAGGCCGTGCGGCACCGGTCAAACGCGGGTCCAAATCGGTCTGGATCAGGTTGATGCGGGGCTCGCCGAAAATGTTGAGTTCGGGACTCCGACTGTAGTGCGTGATGTTAAATTTGTTCTGATGGTAGTCGGCTTCGGCGATCCCAT
>JBMOHI010000106.1:0-6557 GCA_049317925.1 Terrimicrobiaceae bacterium | reverse complement strand
GCTGCTCCTTCTTTCGCCCGGAGAATGCGTTTCATGCCGACCGGATCGGGCCCAATCCCGAAGGATTACCGGCTTACAAAGCCTGGCCCGACGCTCACGGCATCAGTCCGTTCAATAATGACAAAAGCATCGTTGACCATCAGGTGGCTATTCTGGAGTTTTCCCGAGGTGTGCGCGCGACCTTTCACACCAACTGTCACGCGGCCATTCCGGAACGCAGGTTCTATCTTTTGGGCACCGAAGGCACCATCCGTGTGGATGCCTATACGGGCGTGATTGAAGTGCGTCGCGTTGGCTGGAACGAACCCAGCGTCATCCATCAACCGGTGGAGGGCGATTCCCATGCCGGCGGCGACGAGTTGATGACCAGGGAATTAGTTCACGTTCTTGCTGGAGATCAGCCGCCCGCCGCTGGTTTTGTCGAGGGACTTCGATCGCTCACCACGGCCCATGCCATCGATACAGCGATGGAGTCGGGCACCGTCGTGGATCTGCGCACGTCATGGTTGAACGTAGCAGACACATTCGGTGACCAGATGGCAGGTGAAGTTGCAAATACGTCTCTTCCTCTTGCCAGATAATCGAATTCTTTCAACCTGAGTGACTCATCATTTGAACGATGAATGGATCGCCAATAAGCCGACACTTTTCAACTGAACCCTATCAAAGACATTAAAACTGATCAAAGAAATCCACATCATCCACCACACCCATACGGACTTCGGCTACACGGATATGCCCACAACTATCCGGGAGCAGCAGGTGACTTACATTGCGGATGCAGTCGCCATCGCCAGAAGAACGGAGAGGTTTCCGTTCGATTCGCGCTTTCGCTGGACTTGCGAGGTTCTCCTGCCAGTGGCGGATTTTCTCGCGCAAGCCACACCCGTAGAGCGGCGAGGGTTCAACCGGGCGTTCGCCAATGGGCAGATCGAATTTGGCGCCTTGCCGGCCGTGATGTCTGGGCTGATGTGGAAAGAGAAGATTAGCGCTGCACAGGAATCCCTGAAGCCGATCATCAAGAAATACCGCCCGAAAGTGGCCTTTCAAAACGACGTGGCTTTAATGCGGAAAGAGGACTCAAGATGGTGTGGTTCTGATGAAAGCCCAAGCCTGTGCCCGGATCATCGGTGCGCCTTCTGGCAAATCAATTCTCAAGCGCACGAATCGTTTTCGCAATGAGCCGGGATTTTGAGCGAACAAGTTGGAGTGTTTTGATTTCCCATGGCTTCAATCTAAAGGAGAAGCGGCGATTCTGCCAGACCCCGCGAGCTTGCACCGCCTTCCCGCTCATTTCCTGAACCCGCAGGATGACTCCGCCTCCGGCTTCGGCGTGCTTAAACGCCAGGAGAGATACATCGGCTGGCTCGAGGGCGAAGCGGCTTGCTTCCCAGGGCTCTGTTCCCGGGTGCCCGGAGTCCATCATGGCCTGCGCCGGAATCTGGCATTCTTGCGAGAGCCGATCCAGCGAGGCGGTATCCACCGGGCCATCAGAGGCCAGCAGCCAGAAACGTCGTTCCTGCCATCCCTGATCGGCGAATCGCACGTAAGTGTCGTCTGTGTAGTTGAACGGCGGATGTTCGGCGAAGGCTACGGAGCGGACGAGGCACTGCCGGACAATTCCTTGCTTCGCATCGTGGGTATAAGTGGAGTCGTTGATCACGCCAAGAGTGGCAGATTTTTTCCCCAGATTCCCGGCCAGAGCAATCCAGTCATGGTTCGGAAACTCATCGCCATTCGCCGGTCGGCGGGCGATTTCACCCGGCATTTTGGCAAGGAGCTCGCACTTTTTGAGTTTGGTGGGGATGTCGAGTTTCGCGATTTGGCGCTTCTCCTGCCAATTGATGCGGAATCTTAGCCCTACGACGGGGCTCCCGGTGATGCGAATGACATCCATCCAAATTTCAGACGACTCCCAGCGGGAGATCTGGCGAGTGACCGAAATGACCGGTCCACTTTCGATTTCTTGGGTCCGAACAATCTCCGGCTGGCCGAGTTCTTTGCGGAACTGGCGGACATGATATCCCCACGTATCGCTCTTGTCTTCGATCACCACGACTCCGAGCGGGGCGGCGAGAAGCTCACGTCCGGCGGGAGATTTCAGCGAAGCCAGAGCAGGGTTCTTGGTGAACGGACCGGGCGGAACGATTTCTTTTCCGTTTTTGACAAACTGATCGGTGGCGACCGTTCCCGTCGCGAAGGGATCTTCGGGGGGGAGATCGAGGGGTTCCGTGCATACCCGGAAGCTTCTGTAGCCACCCGCCGGCAGGGGCAGGGCAGCGGTCAGCTTTCCCCAGCGAAGCCCCCAAGGTCCGAAGTTAGCATCGGCTGTTGCCCATTGCAGGGGGATGCGCTTTCCATCCCGAGTCTCGAGGTGCGTGATTTTCTCGCGGCCATGCGGGGAGATAAAGGTATCGATTTCGACGAGAGCGGTGCGCGGCCAGGGCAGGGAATTCGCCGCGAAGAGGACGCTGCCCTTTTCACTGCGGGTGTCCACCCGACGGGCCATGGTGTAGGCAGCGCGCGTGGCGGCTTCGTTCGCAGGCGTCAGCGTAGCCCCGAACCGATGGCGCGTCTCGTCCTGTGTGCCCGAAACGCAGGTGCCGGCAAGGATGTCGTGGAATTCATTGAAGAGCAGATGACTCCACGCGTCTCTTAGCCGATCTGGCGGCTTCTGCGTCTCACTGCCAGCTGCCAGCACGGCAAATTGCTCGGCTGCCTGAAGGGCCTTCTCCGACTGCCTGTGCAACGCTTTGACCTCGCCAGTCGCGGCATAGCAGCCCCGCAGGCAGAAGCCCAGCTCGCCGCGGACTACGGGCAGAGACTTGAAGTTGGAAGAACGCTCCACAGCCGAAAAATAGTCGCGCACCGTGCTGAACCGAATATCGGGCAGGGTGGGATCCTTTTGCATTTCTAGGATATGGGCAATGTGCTCGCGGGTAGGACCACCACCATGGTTGCCCACACCAAACCAGGTGACACCGTGGTCCATGCCCGGCGCAAAGCACTGGGCGCAGGCGGCCCGGATGGTGGCGTCAATGTCTGCGATCGTGGCGGAATACGATTGCGAATACTGGAGGCCGATCCGCTGGGTGAGCACTCGCGAACCATCCGGGCTCTCCCACCAGAACAGGAGCGGCAGTGCGGGATTGTCCCCTGGCATAGGCCGCAGAAAAACGTAGTAGTCCAAGCCGGATTTTTTGAGAATTTGCGGGAGCCCGCCGGCGTGCCCGAAGGAATCGACGTTATACCCAATGCGGGTTTTGCCATCGGAGCCAAATTCCTTCTTGAAAAACGTCTGCGCGTGGAGTCCTTGTCGGAAAAAGCTCTCTGTTGCTGGCAGGTTGCAGTCCGGTTGCTCCAGCCAGCCTCCGATGACCTCCCAGCGGCCGGCTTTAATGAGTTTGCCGATTTCGGCGTAAAGGTGCGGGTCCATTTCCTTCACCCACCGGTAGGTAATGGCCGAGGAGCGGGTAAATTTGAACGAGCGTGTTTCCGCAGCACGATCCACCGCGCTGCGCATCGTGGTCAAGGCTTCGGCAATGCCATCGCGGACGGGCCAAAGCCATACCGGGTCGAGATGAGCTTGCGAAACAAGATGAAGGACTCGGGATTTCATGCAGACAGCTGAGATCAAGGGTAGGCCAGCCTGTGCCTATTGCGAGCAGAGGCAGGCTAGCCGTCAGACACTTCTGACAGTCTCGAAGAACTCCCCCGGGATTCCGGAATCTCCATGGTCACACTGCGGTGCCCTGTCGATCTACTGCAAAATTCGATTCACGACGGTGCGGAGCGGAATCCTCCCTTTCGTAAACAGATCGTCAATGAGTGAGATGGTAACCTTGGTGATCGCGGTCGGATCGAGACTGCATCGAAGCAGCGGCAACTCATCCATGTTTTCGGGAAGACCGGCTTCATCAAAAACAGCGACCTTTAGCCCCTGGCAAATTTTGTCCCGCAAGCCAGGCCAAATGCGGGTTGCAACGATCAAATCGGGGGAACTGTTGAAAATCACGGCATCGGGCTTCTCCCGTTTGCGAAAACGTTCCTTGAGTGCGAGTACCTGATACTCCGCATCCAGCTCGGCGATCAGAAAGTCGTGGGGCGTCTTTGGATTATCCTCGTCCAACGCTGCGGAGAGTCCCTTGAAGCGCTCCTCCAGCGCAAGGGCCGGGACTTGGCCGACCATGACAATGCGCTTGCACCCCAGGCCACGAAGTTTGACTCCAAGATCGTGAGCGGCCAGTTCGTTGTTTCCCTCCATTGTCGGGATTTTCAAATGCCCGATGGTTTCACTGACGGCCCCGTGAACGAGAAGCCGGCAGCCACTCTCAATCAGGGCATTGAATTGAAGGTCCGCAAGACGGGGAGGATCGATGCCAATCAGCACATTGATTCCACGGATCGCCAGACGGGTGGGGAGAATAGGATCCGTCCAAATCCCCGGTTCCTCATAAGAAACGAGCTCCCATCCCTTCTTCTTCATGGCCTGCCCCAATTGCCCGCGCAACAGTCCCACAATGCTGCTGGCTCTCGCATGTGCACCCCAGACAGGCCAGATTATCGCAGGATGCGGGCGGGATTTCTGCTCCGCGCCACGAAGGATCTTTGGGCGCAATGACAGGAAAAAGCCTTTGTTTGCTCTTGGTGCAATCAGCCTGCTATCCGCGAGTTCTTTGCAGACTTTTTCGGCTTGGTAGCGGTTACAATCAAATTGAGCCGCAATTTCGCGAATCGACCAGAATGGATCCCCCGGCTCCCGGCGCTTCGAGAGATACTGCTGCATAATCAGGAGGGCCAGTGGACTCAGCGAAGGCATTTTCTGATCATGTCACGCCAGTTGATCCTCTTCAAGTACTGCTCCCGAAGCTCCCTGTAGAGTGGTCGTTTTTTTCTTATTCCCATTTGGTCTGATACCGCGAAGCGTGCTTTGACTTTGTTTCGTGGCGCTCTGGCTTCATGTTCTTAATTAGTTCGGAGCTTGCCCCGTGCGTACTTTAAACAATTGCTTGGAGTATAAATCGATTCGCTGGTAATGTGAATCTGGGAGGAGTCACGTCCGCCTCAGCGTCTCTTGTGAACGCCACGACGGAGGAGAAACTCGAAGGCTTCATCGGAAACAGTCAGGTCGAATCCTTCCTGGCGCAATCGTATGAGCTCCTCGTCAACGGCCTCTCGGACATTCAAGAGTCCTAAGAATGGCCTACAAACTCCCTCTGCAGGAACTGTTCCTGCAATCCACAGAGACAGTTTCTGCAGTTTTGCAGCAACTTTGAGATTGAGTCCTCCGGGCCTGTTCCAAATGCGAAGGGCCTTCAGTCCGCAGCCGACAGAGTGCCGATACTGGAGGCGCGGTCGAAACCCTCAAACGGGTACGGGAAGTGAAATCGGTTATCTTCCCGCCAACTCCAACTATGACCACTTCCTCATGCGCAAGCTCTTCCTCGATCTGGAAGAAATGGCCGCCGCGCTCGGACGCAGGAAGGAGAGTTTGCAATGGAAGGGTCTTGCCAAAGCACTCGGACAACCCGCAACGGTCAAGGTCCCGTCGCCCGACGGTCTGATTCGAGGCGAGGTGCTTAGCATTGCACCGGATATGCCCCTGGACCGCTCGCACCGCCATCACGCGCACCTGATGGGCATCTATCCGCTCAACTTGGTGCATCCTGTTAGCGGCGGGAACGCAAAGGATCTCGTGGACGACACTCTCCGCCAGATCGACCTTCTCGGAACCGGAGAATGGGTGGGCTACAGCTTTTCCTGGTATGCGGGGCTTTGCGCTCGAGTCGGCCTCGGAAAAACGGCGATCTCAATGCTTGAGCGCTATCTCGACGGATTTGTCTCTTCGAATGGCTTCCACTTGAACGGCGATTTCAAAAATCTCGGTTACTCGGTTTACAAATACCGGCCCTTCACCTTGGAGGGAAACTTTGCCGCCGTTCAGGCCGTCAATGAAATGCTCCTTCAAACCATCAATGGCGTCATCCATATCGGGTATTCCCTTCCCATCGGAATTTCAGCCTCCTTTGATCAGCTCCGCACGGAGGGCGGTTTCCTCGTTTCCGCCAACATCGACGCGCGCGGAGCACTGGAAGGCATTGAAATTCACAGCACGGTCGGCGGCCTCTGCCGGATCGCTAACCCGTGGCCTGACAATGGCGTGGTCCTCACCTCCTCCCGCTCAAGGAGGGCGCGTGGGGCGATCCTGACATTCGAAACCGACGCAGGAGTGACGTATCGTCTCTCCCCAACCGGAAAAACCTCCGGAACTTCTAAGGTGAAGAATCCAACCCGAACATGAACCAAAAACAGCAGTTCCCGGCAGTATCAAAAGCCAACGGTGGATCGTCCGACCATATGGCTCGGTATTCATTGACCCCTAACCTTCGCTGGCTTTGCATCACCTGCCAGCAGCACAAATATCATTCGCCCCGCTGCCAGGCAGGCTTCTGATCGTAGACCCAACGGTAATAGTCGGCCCGCTGGAGGCGTGAAGCGGCAGCCTCATCGAGGAAGGCTTTCGCTTCGGAATGCATCTGCAGGATGGAGGCGGGGTT
>JBMOHI010000105.1:0-6600 GCA_049317925.1 Terrimicrobiaceae bacterium | reverse complement strand
CGATGGAACCGGCCAGCAGTTCGCTGACCTCGCGCTGAACCTCGGGAATCTGCACGAAGGAAAGCCGGGGGTTCGGAATGACGATTGTTTCCCCCGAGGCGAGGTGCTCGTAAACCAGCATGTCGTCATCCTGCGACTCGACCGGACGCAGCACACGCTTGCGCTCCAGCATCAGGGCGAGGATGTATCGCGCATTGGCCGTGGCGGGATGCTGGTCGGCGATGAGGCGGCGAAGCAAACCTTCCGCATCGTCCTTGGGCAGAGCCTCGGGAAGCGGCGGCGGCGGGGCCTCGTATTTCGAGCGCCAGAACGAAAACGGCGCGATGTTGTCGTTGCGCTCCGCCCAGGCCTCCTCGCAAAGATCCTCGCGGCGGAATCCCTCGCCGTCGCGGAAGAGCAGGGTGTAAAAAAAGTCCCCCTCGGCGAACTCCAGGCCCGTGCGGGCACAACAATGGGCCCGTGATTTGATTTCCCAATCACTCTGCACGCTCATGACGACCAGGGGAGTTTGAACTTGGGCAGATCGCGATTGGTCGATCGATACCAGAGGAGCCAGATCCCGATGCCGAGATACGCCACCATGGGGCCCCAAGCCGCCAGCGTCGGAGGAATGCGGTTGCCCTTGCCCAGGGCCACGGAAAGGCTGCTCACGAAAACGAGAGAGAAGAAGAGTCCGATCGCGGTGGCGACGCCTCCCAGAATGCCCCGGCGCGAGTACACGATACCCATCGGGGCGGCGATGAAAATCACCAGCAGGCAAACCCACGGCAGGGCCCAACGATATTGCAACTGCGTCCGATAGGGCGCGAGGCGCAACTCCGGAAAGTCCTTGTTGTAATCGAGGTAATCCTCCAACTCCGAGACCGAGAGGTAGTTGGGATTCATCACCGAACTGGCAATGCGCCAGGGCGTCTCGCGCCAGTCCGGGATGACAATCTCTTCAGGCATTTCCGATTTGACGATTGTTCCGGTCGTGTCCATCTCGACGTATTTCGCCCGTTTGAGGTGCCAGGTTTTGGTAATCTCCTCATACGAGGCATCGCGGGCATACCACTGCTTGATGATGTTCGCGTTTTCGTCCTGCTGGAGAATCTGCACGTCGTTCAGCTTGAGTAAATCCGCGGAAATTTTTTTGATGAACCATGTCCGCAAATCCTCCCGGTTGCGGTAAAGATGGCCGGCCAGACCGGTCTCCATTTTCGTGCCGCGCTTGATCTCGCGAAGAAGCTGTTTCTTGATCATGGCCGCGTGGGGGGCGCTCTCGAAGTTGAAATAGGCCGTGACCGCCACCAAAATCAACCCGACGACGAAGAGCGGAACCAGAATGCGGGTCACACTCAAACCCGCGCCCAGCATGGAGATGATCTCGTTGCTGCGGGACATGGCCGTCAGCGAATACAGCAAAGCCAGCAAAGCCCCGATGGGCAGGGTGACGACGATGATCTCGGGGATCTGGGATTTGTAATAATGAAACAAGGTCGCCAGACCTTCCCGGCTGCTCAACAGCTTGCCTTGAAGAAAATCCGGCAGATTATCACTCAGATCAAAGATAAACCAGATCGCGATGAACCCGAAAAAACAATAGATGAATGGCAGCAGGAATTTCTCCAGCACATAACGATCAAGAATCTTCATCAGTAAGCGAACGATTATCAGTAATGTCCCGCCCCAACTCCGTCAACCGCGTCCTCGTCCCTCCGGATTATTCTGATCGAAGAGTTCAGAGGCGATTTGCAGGATATTGCAGGCCCCGTTAGACTGCCCAACGATCATGCCTTTATGCTAGCCCGGAGACGGAATCTCCTGATCATTCTCCTCCTCGCCGTCGGAGCGCTGGTTTTTCTCGAGCGCAGCCTCGTCAACGGCCGCCAGGCCAACACCATCATCTCCAAGACGGATCAGGGCGCATACATCAAATACGCCATCAATCTGCGCGAAAGTGATTTCTCGTTTGTCGGAACCCGCAACCGCATGCCTGCCTATCCGGCCTTGCTCGCTCTCTTCATGGGAAAAGGGGAAACCCCGGACGGATTTTTCGAAAAAGGAAAGCTGATCAATGCCGTTTTGTCCCTGGCCGGGCTGGTTTTTATCGGGATCGTTTTCTTGCGTTGTTTCCCCCGTCATTATGCTCTGAACCTGCTTTTTCTGACCGCATTTACCGTCTTCGCCTTCCGGGCGGCTTATGTGCAGGCGGAAATCTTGTATTACCTGCTCACCTTCGCCGTGTTTCTTCTCTGCTGGAGCTTTTTCGGCAAGCCCCGCCTGCTCGCCGCCATCCTGGCCGGAGTTGTGTGCGGGGTGGCTCATTTGACCAAGGCATCCGTGCTTCCGGGTCTGCTGGTTTTCGTTGTGTTCTATCCCTTGGACGCCTTGTGGCAGATGGTGCGTAAAAACCCCCGAGCGGTGGTCCGTCCTTTCAAGCGTCTGTTAGTCACCGCCCTGGTCGCCCTGGCCTTTCTGGCCACGATTTTTCCCTACATTTCCAAGAGCAAGGAGATTTACGGACGGTACTTCTACAACGTCAACTCCACCTTTTACATGTGGTGTGATTCGTGGAGGGATGCAAAGAACCGCACCAAGGCTGCGGGTGACCGGGACGGATGGCCGGACATGCCGGAGGACGAACTTCCCAGCTTCAAGAACTACATCCGCACCCACACGCCGGGGCAGATTTTCGGGCGGCTGATGACGGGCGTCTCGCGGGTTTTCTATGCCATGGAGGGAAGCTACGGATACCTCTGGCTCTGCCTCGCTTATCTGGCCTTTGCCCTTTGGGTGGCCTTTTGCAAACGCCTGGTGATCTGGCGGCTGGTCTGTCGCCGGCCCATGCCAATCGTGGCCCTGCTCGCCTACTTCGTGGGCTACTACATGTTGTTCGCCTGGTACAGTCAGATCATTCAGGGAAACCGATTTGCCCTCGGCATCTTTCTCCCGTTCCTGTTTACGATTTCCGTGTTCCTTTGCACGTTTGCGCACCGGATGAAGTTCCGAATGAGCCAGGGTCTCGTTCCGGCCTTGCCTGCCTTTAATGTCGCGATTTCGGTCTGGCTGGCGGTGGAAATCGCGCTCAATTGTCTATACCGGCTCCCCACCATTTACGGCGGCAATTGAAACGTCCGACGAGTTGATCTATGAAAGTCCTCTCCAATCTCCGATGATTTCCCTGAACGAAGAACCCGGCGCGTCCACCAGCGGCAGCTTCCGGCAGGAGGTGGAGAACATCTTTTCCCCCGACGGACTGCTAGCCGGCGCGTCCAACTACGAGCATCGCAAGGAACAGCAGCAGATGGCCGGCGAAGTCGCGGCGGCCATCGAAAATGGCGGCCATCTCGTCATTGAGGCCGGCACAGGCGTGGGCAAATCTCTTGCCTATCTGATCCCGGCGGCGCTTTACGCCATCCGCACCAAGCGCAAGGCGGTCATCTCCACCCACACGATCGCCCTGCAGGAACAGCTCATGTACAAGGACATCCCCCTGGTGCAGAAGCTCCTGCCGGTCGAGTTCGAGGCCGCGCTTTTGAAGGGCCGCCACAATTTTCTCTGCGGCTCCCGGCTGGAACGCGCCCTGAGCCAGTCCGGCGATCTCTTCACCACCGAACAGCGCAAGGAACTCGAACGCATCCGCGAATGGAGCCTGACCACGCGCGATGGATCGCTCAGCGATTTTCTGGAACAACCTGAACCCGCCGTCTGGGAGGAAGTGCGCAGCGAGGACCACGTCTGCACCCAGAAAACCTGCGCGAAGAATCCCCGCTGTTTTTACCAGGCCATGCGCCGCCGGGTGTTGTCCGCCGACGTCGTCGTGCTCAATCACGCCCTGCTCTTCACTCTGCTGGGTGGAATCGAGGATCAGGAAGAGCGCGAGAGCGGGCTGCTTTTTCCCAAAGACTTCGTGATCTTTGACGAGGCCCACACCATCGAAGACGTCGCCTCGCGGCACATCGGGATGGAGATTTCCCAACTCGGACTCCGCCGCGGCTTGCAGCGGCTCTATAACCCGCGGACGAAAAAGGGCCTCTTCCAGGCCATGAAAAACGGTCCGGCCTGCAGCGTGATCGCCGAGCTGATGCCCCGGGCCGATGCGTTTTTCGATCAGGTCGCAGATCGCTGCGCCTTCAAACGCAACCGCGAATTCCGCGTGCGCGAAGCGGGCCTGGCCGACGCCTCCGACCTCACCGATGGATTGGTCCGGCTGACCGAGTTCATCAAGATCCAGGCCGGGCGCGAAGAAGACGAAACCCGCAAAAGCGAGTTGCAGGATGCCGCCCGCCGCCTCGGCGAAGCCCGGTTCGGCATCAACGATTTTCTCCGCATCGAACAGCCCGATCACGTTTACTGGGTCGAGCAATACGGACGCCGGGAAATCTTCCACACCCTGCGGGCTGCGCCCGTCGATCTGGCCGCCACCCTACAGCGGATGCTCTTCCGCGAAAACACCTGCACCATCCTCACCAGCGCCACCCTGTCAATCGGCGGGGCGAACATGAACTATTTCCGCAACCGCGTGGGCGCGACCGAATCCCGCGCGGTGCAGATCGGCAGTCCGTTTGACTACCAAAAGCAAATGACGCTGCATTTGGTGAAGAAGATGCCCGAACCCCGCGACGCCGGCTACGACGCCGCCCTGGAAAAATGGATCGCCCATTTTGCCGACCAGAGCAAAGCGCGGGCCTTCGTGCTTTTCACCAGCTACACGACGATGCGCACCGCCGCGCAGGCCATGGAATCGCATTTCGCCGACAAAGGCTGGCAGCTCCTTGTGCAGGGCAACGGCATGCCCGCCCATCGCATGGTGCAGGAATTCCGCGAGAATCCCCATAGCGTGCTTTTCGGAGTGGACAGTTTTTGGAGCGGGGTGGACGTGCCGGGCGAGGCGCTCTCCAACGTCATCATCACCCGCCTCCCCTTCGCCACTCCGGGTCATCCGCTGACCGAAGCCCGGCTCGAAGCCATCGAAGCCGAGGGCGGGCGCGCCTTCGAGCAGTATTCGCTGCCCGAGGCCATCCTCAAACTCCGCCAGGGCGTCGGCCGTCTCATCCGCGCCAAAACCGACACCGGCATGATCGTCATCCTCGACAGCCGCATCCTCAGCAAACCCTACGGACGCGCCTTCCTCCGCGCCCTGCCCGAATGCCCGACAACGATCCATTGACCCGCCCGCGGCAGAAATCCGGCTGCCTCACCGTTTTCGCCTGGGTTGCCTTGGCCGGCGCCGTCAGCATTCTCCTCACCGTCCTCGTCATCTGGAGGACCGGATCCATCGTCACCGAGGAAGCCCGCCAAATGGCCGCTTCCGTCGCCGCCGACTTCCAGCGGACTCTCAACTTCACCCCCGAAGTCCGGGTGGATTCCGTGGTCATCGTGGCCGGCACAACCCCTGCGCTGGAACTGGCCACCGCGACCAAGCAGGCCCTCGTGCGGCATCGCTGGACCCACACCTGGCTGCAAAGCACAAAAAATCTGGAAATCGAAGCGACCTTCACCGCCAAGGCCGGCTTCGATCTCAGCCAGCCCTTCCGCATTCAAATCAATCCGGAAACCAAATGGATCAGCGCTGAACTCCCGCAGCCGAAAATTCTCTCCATCGGAATGAGCGACGTGCGCATCATCCGCGATGAGGACGGGCTTTGGAACAAACTCACCGCCCAGGACCGCGAGGAAGCCTTTCGCGCGCTCGAGAAAGAAGCGGACAAAAAGTTCGCCGCCTCAAACCTCGTTTCCGAAGCGCTCTTTGAAGGCGAAAAGCGCTTTCAGGAAGTTCTCAAGGACAGCGGGGCGCGCCTGAAAATCGAGGCGGCCGGGCCGCCACAATAATCGCAGCCCGTTCCGCCGATCTAGAATCCCGGATTCGGCGCCAGTTGGAGCGCGGGAGCGGGCTTCGGCGTTGGAGTCGGCGTGGGAAACACGACGACCCGCGACTTGATGGCCAGCGGCGTGGGAGAAGGCGCACTGCGCGGAACCGCCCCCGGCAGAACCACCGGGGCCGGCGTAGGCGTCGGGGCGGGAGGCGTGGTGGTATCGACCAATGTCACCACTGCAATACCGCCCTTGGCATCGGAAAACGCGATGTACGTCAGCTTCCGGTTTTGCCGCGAGAAAATCCATTCCCCGTTGAACTGCGCATACTGCGGCTTGAGCCCCGGCACATCGGTGGCCAGCGGAACCTCCGCCCCCGTGCGCGATGGCGGACCCAGCTTCGCGGTCAGATAATTCCTCAAACCAACCCAGCCGCCCGAACGGGCCAGCGTGTTGGTCGAACTGCCATCAAAGTAGCGCAGCTCCAGCCTTTTCAGGCGGTTGTCGGAGAAATAGGCCAGCGCCAGCGAGATCTGAGGGTTCGGATTGTAGATCTCGTAAATGGTGTAATCCTTGCGACCAAACGGAACCCGCTGCACCTGGGCAAAGCGCGACAGCGAGGCCGTGCTGTCACCGATTTTGAGGCCATTGAGGTTCAGCTTGCGGATTTCCTCCTCGCCCTTGGTCAGCGTCCCCGGTGCCACAGGAGTGGTTTCGCAACCGAAAAATCCAAGGCAAACAAGAAGGACGGGCAGGTATGCGACAGGTCTCATAAAGTGGCGTTTATTAGCAGGATGGCCCGTG
>JBMOHI010000104.1:0-6667 GCA_049317925.1 Terrimicrobiaceae bacterium | reverse complement strand
TCCCACCGATGTTCAAGCCACGCCCCTTCGGTGGAGTGACGAAACTTACCACATATTCGGTTACGAACCAGGCAGCGTCGCGGTCAGCAATAAGTTGTTTTTCCAACTCGTCCATCCCGAGGATCGCAAACGGGTCGCGGAAGCTGCCGCCAACGCCCTCGAGACCCGGAGTCGCTATTCCCTCGATCACCGAATCATTCGTCCCGACGGCGTGGAACGGCACGTCCATGAAGATGCTGTCCTTCTTTATGACGAAAAGAATGAATTGCCCATCGCCATGCTCGGCACGGTGCATGATATCACCGAACGCAAGCGCGCGGAGGAGGCCGTTCGCCTCAACGAACAACGACTGAACCTCGCCACCCAGGCCGGCCGTGTCGGGACCTGGGACTATGACGTGGCCACGAAGATCATTTACTGGAACGACGTGATGTTCCGCATGAAAAAACTCGATCCGGCCACCTTCAATCCAAACTACGACGCCAGCAAAACCTTGCT
The DNA here is from genome assembly GCA_049317925.1 of Terrimicrobiaceae bacterium. Lineage (GTDB taxonomy): Bacteria > Verrucomicrobiota > Verrucomicrobiia > Chthoniobacterales > Terrimicrobiaceae > CAMASH01. The sequence continues at coordinate 6,169 of JBMOHI010000104.1, read as the reverse complement.
GCATCCGGACGACCGCATCCGGGTGACGAAAGAATTCGATCGCTGCCTGAACTCCCTCGATACTCATTATGCCATCGAGTGCCGCGTCGTGCTGCATGACGGCGAGGTCCTGCATACCCGATCCACCGCGGAGATCATCCGGGATCACACTGGACGCGCTGTCCGTTGCGTCGGGATCGAGGTGGACATCACCGCCGAGAAGCGGGCCATCGAGGCCGCCATGGCGGCGGACCGGGCCAAAAGCGAGTTCCTTGCCATGATGAGCCACGAGATCCGGACGCCGATGAATGGCGTGCTGGGATTCACCACTCTACTCAAGGAGAGCCCGTTGAGCGGAGTTCAACAGGAGTATGTGGCCACCATCGAATCGAGCGGCCAACATCTCCTCCATCTCATCAACGACATCCTCGATCTGTCCAAGATCGAAAGCGGAAAAATCAAGCTTCACTTCGCCCCGTTCAGCCTGCGGCCGTTCCTTCAGGAACTCTTTACCCTGCTCCGGCCCCGGGCCGCGGAGAAGAACCTCGAGTATCGCCTGGAGGTTGATTCCGATGTGCCCGATGTGATTGACACGGACCGGACGCGGTTGGGTCAGATCCTGACCAATCTTCTCGGGAATGCCGTCAAGTTCACTGATCACGGCCATGTGCGATTACGGGTCAAAGCCCACAAGACCCAGGATACCGGCGGAGTCTGGGAATGGCATTTCGTCATCAGCGACACGGGACCGGGAATCGCCCTGGACATGCAGGAGAAAATCTTTGAACCCTTCTATCAGGCGGACCTGACAGCCACCCGCCGCCACGGAGGAACCGGACTCGGTCTGGCAATTTCCCGGAGGTTGGCCAGGCTGCTGGACGGGGACATTGAAACTGCCAGCACGGCGGAAGGAGGCGGAAGCGAATTCACCGCCCGGATTCGGGCGTCAACCGGGGTGCTCCCAGCCGCGGTTGGAAAACCGGATCAAATCGTGGCCAGCCGTTTTCCCGGAAAGAAAGTCCTGATCGTGGACGATGATCCCGTCGGTCGAAAACTCTGCAAACTTCAGTTGGGAAGGCTCGGCTTCGAAACCGAAACGGCGGAGAACGGCTTGGAGGCAGTCAGGAAATGCGCCGCCGGACGGTTTGATGTCATTCTAATGGATGTGCAAATGCCCGGAATGGATGGCTTGTCCGCCACCCAGGTAATCCGCCGCCGCGAAGAACATAATCGCACTCCGATCATTGCCCTGACGGCGAACGCCATGCCCGAAGATCGCGAACGGTCTCTCGAAGCGGGGATGGATGACTACGTTTCCAAGCCCATGCGAATCGACGTGTTGAGCGAGGTGCTGGCCCGCTGGTTGTGAGGGGATTCGCTGCGGACGATACGGACCCGGGCTCCGGAGCGATCGGGCGCGCTCACATCCGAACAGAGTTTCCGTGGTCACCGGACAGGATTCTGATAGGATTTCACAAATCGCTTCAGCGCAGGCTTTCCCCCTATGTGGCAATTTTTTGAAAGTTTCAACGATCCCCGCTGGCGCCAGGAACGCCTCTTCCTTTTCATCATCCTGCCGATCGTGCTGGTGGTGACGGCGGCGTCCCTCGTGACCCTGCTCTGGGAAAAGCTCCTCCCCGTGCCGGAAACCTCGCCGGCTCCGACTTCCCCGCCCCCGGTCGCTGCCGTCGCGGCCGAATCGTCAGCACCTCCTCCGACTTCCCCGCCGAAAACATCCGACCTCGACCGCGGCGAGGCCGCCTTGAACCAGGGCGATTTTGTTTCGGCGAGGATTTTCCTCAACAAGGCCCTGGGCGCGACCGATAGCCGTTCCAAAGCATTCAATGGACTCGGGCTGGTTGAGGCGTCGAGCAACAACATGGAGAAAGCCGTCGCAAATTTCACCGAGGCCATCGCGGAGGAAAGCGGGAACGCACGCTATTTTTACCATCGCTCGGAAGCTCTACGCCGGCTGAACCGGCCGCAGGAAGCCCTGTCAGATCTGCAGAAAGCCCGGCAACTTGACCCGGCGGAACCTCTCTACCCCAACAAACTCCTGCTGGCTCGCATGGAGGCGGGCGAGAAGGCAGCGGTTCTCCGGGAGATGAAACTCAACCTCGAACTCAACCTGATCGCCGGTCAGGCCGATTGGCTGGCGGGAGCAGCGGCCGTCGAGATTGACGAGGACAATATTCCGCACTCCATCGCCTTCCTCCAACAGCTGCGCACACTTGTCCCTCCCGCAACTTTCGACCAGATCCTGAAGGACCGCTTTTTTGACACCTATCGGAAGAATCCGGAGTTCTCGCAGTTTCTTTCGCAGGAACCCGGGCCCTGACGAGCGATTCGATTTCGCCGGCCTTACCCCGCATCATTCTCCCAGATGCTGATCTTTCTGACTGCCAAGTCTCCGTCGTCCGTGGTATGCGGAATCGATGGCCAAGAAAATTCCGGTTTCCGCACCACAACCGCCCCTGCAGAATCCCTTTGCCGCGTTGAGCAGCGCCGGCCTCCCCGAAGGCACCGTAGGGCCAACGGTCCCCTCCGCTCCTCCCAAACGGCCCCGCATCGTTTTGCGGCGTGAGAAATCCCAGCGCGGGGGAAAAACCGTGGTCGTCGTTGGCCAGTTACCCACGCACCTGAGTCCGCCGGAGATCGAGAACCTCGCGAAGAAAGCCAAACAGCATCTGGGCTGTGGTGGCGCGGTCTGCGGGCGGGAAATTGAACTTCAGGGCGACCAGCCGGCCCGTGTGCGACATTTTTTCGAGCAGGAAGGATTTCAGGTCGGAGGCGTCTAACTCCCCTTGGACGCTCTTCAGAAGAAAAACAACACCAGCAACTGGGCGCAGACAACGCGCAGCAGCATCGTCAGAGGGTAAACCGTGGAATAAGACGTCGCAGGGGCATCCGAGCCACTGATTGAATTCGCAAAGGCCAGGGCCGGGGGATCGGTCATGCTGCCGGCCAGCAGGCCGCATATCGTGACGTAGTTGGTTTTGAGAAACAGGCGGGCTCCCAGTCCGACGATCAGCAAGGGAGCGATCGTGATGATGACACCCAGACCCATCCAGCGCAGGCCGTCGCCATGCACCAAGGTGTCCACAAACTTCTCGCCGGCATGCAGACCGACGCACGCCAGGAAAAGGACAATACCGATTTCCCGGAGGGCGAAGTTGGCATTGGCCGGCATGTACCAGAGCAGCGGCCCGATGTGCCCGATGCGGCTGAGCAGAATGGCCACCAGCAACGGGCCGCCGGCCAAACCCAGCCGGACCGGTGCCGGCATACCGGGAAACGCGAGGGGAACGCTGCCCAGCAGGACGCCGAGGCCGATGCCAACGAAAATCGGAATCAGTTCGGTGTGGTTGAGTTGCTTGAGGGAATTGCCAAGCTCCTTCGCCGCCGCGGCGAGATCCTCCTCACTGCCAACCAGCGTGAGTACATCGCCAAACTGCAGCCGTCGGCCGGGAGTGGCGCTCAATTCGACCTCCGCCCGCGCCACGCGGGTAACGGTGATTTCGCCCTGATCGAGGAAACCCAATTCATCGAGTGATCGCCCGAGGATGGCTTTCTTGGTCACCACGACTTGGCGGAGCATAAGGTTGCTTTTCAATTTGCGGAGATCCGCTGGAGTCACCTCCCCGACAATGACCCGGAGTTCGTCCAGCTTATCCGCCGGACCCACCGCCAGAAGAGTATCGCCGAGGTGGATGACGTGTTCGGGACGCGCCAGGGAAACTTCGCCCTGGTGCTGAATGCGGGAAATCACGACTTCCAGCGAATCGAGTAAGGGAAGTTGATCCAGCCGCATTCCCTCAAGATTGGCATTGGTGACGAGCAGGTTCAGCCGCGAAAGCTTGGAGGGGCGGCTGGTGGAGGCATTCAGCAGATCAGCAGTCTCTTTTTTCAGGTTAACCTGGAAGAGAGACCTGAGCAAAAGCATGGCCAGGATGATGCCGGCCACACCGAAGGGATAGGCTACGGCATAACCAAGTCCCGGGAGCGCCGCCGCACCGGGGGCGACATCCGGCAGGCTGCGGATGGCTTCCTGGGCCGCTCCGAGCGACGGGGTGTTGGTGGTGGCCCCGGAAAACAGCCCCACGGCGGCAGCCATGGGAACTCCCCCCAGTTTGGAAATCGCGAGCGTGATCAACGACCCCATCACCACAATAGCGGCAGCCATAAGATTAAGCGGCAGACCCTGCCGACGGAGCGAGGCGAAAAAACCGGGACCGACTTGCATGCCGATTGTGTAAACAAACAGAATCAAGCCGAACTCGCGGGCGAACTCCATCACCGGCGGGGAAATCGTGATGCCCAAATGGCCGATAGCCAGCCCGGAGAAAAGCACTCCGGCAATGCCCAGACCGATACCCTTGATCTGCAAACTGCCCAAGGCCAGTCCCAGCACCGCCACAACAGCAAGCACCAGCACGCTGTGCGCGACGGTTTCGCCGGTGATAAGTTGCTGCAGCCACATCATGGTTCTTGGTCTCTTCCCGTTAAAAAAATATGAGCCTGGGAATCCGTCGCGGAAAGATTATTCCAAACCAAAAACAATACCGGCGGAGGGGGTCGAACCCACACTCCCGAAGGAACGCGATTTTGAGTCGCGCGCGTCTGCCAATTCCGCCACGCCGGCACAGATGGAAACAATCGCAGCCAACGAAGCGGCTGGCAATCGCAGAATATCAGTGCGCCCGGGAAAGCCGGGAACCCCACTCAATCATCATTGTCATCACGGTCGTCGTCATCATCATCGTCATCATCATTGGCCCGACGGCCAACCGTCCGATCTCCCGTCATGGCCTCCTCGACGTTACCCACGGTGTCCAGCGTGACATCCCGAACGGTGATTGCTGACCGTTCAAAAAAGTCACCGACCGCGCCAATGACGCCGCCGATCTGCCTGCCGGCGGAGGTATCTTCGAACCGGTCGCCATACTCCTCGTTGCGAGGGCGGGAGGATACCTCCAGTGGCATAATGACAGAACCATCCTCGGCGGAAATGGTGATCACGCCGACCGGCACACCCATGTGATCCTGTAGGCGCAACACCCAGACAGGAGCACCGGTCACGTTGTTGGCCCGCAGAGTATAGTCGACCCAATTGAAACCAATCTGCCGGGCGATGGCCTGCCTGTTGGCAATCTCGAACGCGGCGTCGGAGTTCAAGTTGAGGCGGCTGAGTACGATCGGAGGCTCTGCGCCCACTCCGGCGTAGCCGCGCAGGGGCGTGCGTTCTGAAACAACCTCGTCGCCGGAAACCACCACCTCGCGCACCCCACCACGCGCGCGGGGATCACTGAAAATCAGCTTCCACCTTTGCGGACGCGGCTCGCCGCTTTCGCCGGAGACCTCCACCAGCGGCGCACCGCCGGAAACTTTGCGCGCAGTCCGCACCGCCGCGTAGGCGCTGACGCCATCCGCCCACGCGGCGGCGGTTAAAACCATCAAACCGGAAAGGGCGATTCCGCATCGGGTCATCATGGAGGAAATCATCAATCAGAACGCGGGGATTTTCCACGGAAAAATCCGGCTGGCCGCCGGAGGCTCCTGATGCGAAAATTAGGGAATGACAGCCGAAGTCGAATCGCTGCGCAAATCCCTCCAAATCTACAAGGGATTGGTGGAGGTGAGCGGACTGATCAATTCGATCACCGATTACAACGAGTTGTTGCGGGCCATCCTCGACGTTGCGCGCCGCGTGATTCTCGCCGAGGCCGCTTCGTTGTTTTTTGTCAACGAAGGCACTGGAGCACTGGATCTCGCCATCACATCGTTTGCCGAGGGGCAGTTCCTCGAACCAAAGATTTCCGTGCCGCGCGGACGCGGCATCGCCGGCTGGGTGGCCGAACGCGGGGAAAGCCTGCTCATCCCCGATGCGTATGCGGATGACCGTTTCTATCAGGATGCGGACAAGCAGACGGGGTTCCGCACCCGCTCGATTCTTTGCGCCCCGCTCAAACGTGATGGCAAGGTCATCGGCGTGCTCCAGATTCTCAATCCGCGCGACAAGAAGGCCTTCGAGGAACCGGACCTCGAAGGCTTCACCGCCTACGCGAACCTCACCGCCACCGCTATCGATAAACTGCGTTCGCTCGAACGCATGCGCGCGCAGGAGCGGGTCGAACGCGACATCGCCATCGCTTCCGACATTCAAAAGGAGCTGCTCTCCCGCGCCATCCCG